>JBGSYY010000605.1:0-5156 GCA_041750675.1 Isosphaeraceae bacterium
CGGTGCTGGCGGCCTATGGCGATCGGATGCTGGTGGCGATCGTGAGGGACGAGGCGATCACGACGGTGATGACGTGGCCTCAGTTCGAGCCGAAACTGCCCGAGTTCGGGCGGACGCGACTACCTCGCAAGCCGGGCCGGATGATGCGCCGGCTGCGGCTGGAGGAAGAAACAGGCGGGGAATGAACGCCCTGGAGGCCGGGGCGTTGGGTGTCGGCGCGAGCATCTCGCGGTTATCTTAATCGGGGATTGCCGGAGCCAAATGCGGGGCGCGAGCCGAGCCAGTCCAACCTGCCTCGGCCCGAGAGCCGTCGACGCGGAGACCAAGAGCCTGTGAGCGATTCAGCCGAAGACCCCGTACCGACCGCTCCCGATTCGACGCGGCCCGCGACACCACCGCCACGCGAACCGGCCTCGGGCCACGGGGCGGGGATGTTCACGCGGATGCGTGAGGCGATGGGGACAGTGTATGGCGACATCGGGACCTCCGTGCTCTACACGATCATGGAGATCACCCGGGAGATCGTGAAGCTCAAGAACCACCATCTCGACCACGATCAGGTCAAGGAGTTGCTCGAACGCGGTGGCGACCTCGTCGAGCGGCACGAGGCCCTCGGCGGGCTGAGCCTCGTCTACTGGGCGCTCATCTTCCTGACAGTCAAGTACGACCTGCTGATCATGCGCGCGGATAATCGGGGAGAAGGTGGGACGTTCGCCCTCTGGGGTCTCCTGAAAGGCTACACGGGCAAGATTCTGGGGTTCTCGCTACTGGGCTACCTCGTTGTGGCGGCGGGTGGTCTGCTGGCGGCGGACGGCGTGATCACGCCGCCGATCAGCATGTTGGGCGCGTACGAACCGGTGGGCGAGACATGGGCGGTGCTGGCCACGCTCATCAGTCTCTTTATTCTCTTCAAGGCGCAGTGGCGGGGAACAAGCCGGGTGGGCGGCTTGTTCGGCTGGTTCATGATGTGCGTCTGGTTCCCTTGGATTGCGATCAAGGCGTTGCCTTGGGTTGCCAGGCATCCCGATGTGTTCATGGCACTCAACCCGATGTACGCGGTGAATTTGCTGATCGAATTCCCCGGGATCGGCGCGTTTGTGTTTCTGGGCGTGGTGGTGCTGGCGATCACGGGCGGCGAAGCGAAGTATGCCGATATCGGCCACTTCACCAGACGAGGCGAGCGTGAGGTTCCCGAGGGCCAGTCCGTCGACCCGCGCGACTCGGGACGGCGGCCGGTCATGTATTCTTGGTTCGCGATGGTATTGCCGTGCCTGATGCTCAATTACGCGGGGCAGGTTGCGCATGTGCTGGAAAGCGGAGTGCCGCCGCGTGCGAACACGTTCTACGCGCTGACACCCAAGATCGGCCAGCCGACCGTGGACGGCATCATCCTGGCGGTGGACATGGTGATATCGGCGATCGCGGCATTCATCGCGTCGCAGGCGTTGATCTCGGGAATGTTCTCGATCGTCAAGCAGGCGATCGCCCTGGGATTCAGCCCGCGGTTCGCGGTGCGGTTCACCAGCCGCGAGGCCGAGGGCCAGGTCTATATCCCGGCGGTGAACTGGGCCATGTTCGTCGGCTGCGTGGCCATCACGTTGACGTTCCGCTCCGCCGGCGCGCTGGCGGCCGCATATGGAATCGCCGTGACGGGGACGATGGGAATCACCACGCTCGCGTTCGCGGCCGTGGCGTATTATCGCTGGAGGTGGCCGCTTTTGGGTGTGCTGGGATTCATGATTCCCATCCTGGCGATTGACCTCACCTTTTTCTTCAGCAACTTGCTGAAGTTCGTCAGCGGCGGATACTTCCCCGTGGCGATCGCGGTGGTGCTGGTGGCGATCATGGTGACGTGGCAATGGGGGCGGTCGCAACTCGCAAGGGCCTTTTACGACTTCGGCGTACGCGGCGGCAAGCGGATTAGCTGGCTGGTGGCGCTGCGCGAGATGGTGGACGAGATCAACATTTCGATCGAGGAAAATTTACCGCAGGCACGGATGCTGGTGCAGGGGCGTCGCCGACTGGTGGAGAGCGACCGGGCGTTTGTATTCCTGGTCTCTCGGCCCATTCGCGGAGTCGATGAATACGTCCCGGTGACCATGCGCATCTTCCTCAAGAAATACGGCGTGCTGCCGGCGCATGTCACCTTCTTCCATGCCGCGCAGCTCTCAGTGGCCGAGGCGAACCTGGCGAACCGGTTTGAGGTGATCGACCTCGGTCATAATTTGGTCTCGGTGATGGGTACTTATGGCTACATGGAGCAACCCGACATCCGCGGTGCCCTGCGCGAGCTTCAGCAACGGGGCGAGATCAATATTCCGTCGGAGCGCTGGATCATCGAGGTCGGTGAGGAAGAAATCCTGATCGCCGACAACCTGCCGGCCCTGCAATGGTTGAAAGCGGTCTTTTTCCGGTTCGTGCTAAGCCTCTCAACACCAGCGCATCGCTTCCTCGGCTTGGGGTTCGACGCTGCCGTGAGCAAGGAGATTATCCCGGTCGTCTTCTCGGCTGCCGGCGTCGAGGTGGCGTTGCCGGAGCTGGAGGTGAGCGAAACGCTGTCGACCACGGGCTAAGCCTCAACCTTCACACAGCATCAAAAGGCGCAATAATGCACATACGTATAGAAATACGCTTGATCGGCGTAGTGAATATGTTGATGCTCTTGACTGGCTTACCGTGGTTGGCGAAGGCCGAGGAAATCCGAATACCCGTCACGAGGGATACCTGGGTTTCGACCGTCGGTTCGGAAGCGACGGCGAACCTGGGCGGCGCATCGCGATTGAAGCTCAAATCGATCCAGGAGATGACCCTGATCGATGTCGACCCCACCCCTCTGCGCGGGCGTGTGATCGAGCGAGCCGACCTTCATGTAAAACTGGCCGGGTCGGAACGGCTCTGGCGAGTGACCGTGGGAACCGTGACCGCGGAATGGGAGGAAGGCCGTTCAGAGAACTATGAACCAGGAGCGCCCGGAGCATCGTTCGCGTTCCGCCGCAACCCGACAACACCCTGGCGCGAGCGAATCGGGGGCGACCTGACCTCGGTGATCTTCGGCCAGGGTGGTTCGATCTGGCGGATGGCCGATGCGAGCGCGCCGGATAAGGACGGCTGGCAGACCATTCCCGTCGATCCTGCGATCATCGCGGCGCGTGCGGAGGGTCTTGCCCAGGGCTTTGTTGTGTTCGACGACACGGGAACCGAGTGGACTCGCGATGGAGAAACCTATCAGAGTCGTTTGTTCCCGAATCGGTTCGTCCATAGTCGAGAGTCGGGCGCTGGAAGCGCGCCTTACTTCACGATCACACTTGGTCCGAAGGCCGAGGACACAGCCCTTGCGGCGGCCCATCCTGCGGAAGTGGTGGAGGATCGGGCCGTCGTCCCAGCCACGCTACCGGTGGCGACGTGGACTCCAATGGCCGGCGGACGTGTCACGCTGGGGGGGGGAACGGTCGAGGTGCTTGATGAGCTGGATGTCTGGCCCAGCGAGGGAGTGGATCGAAAGCCGGATCGTGCGAACGCACTGTGGGACGCGGAGCGGCGGTTGATCCGTATGCAATCGGCGAGGAATGAGTTTATTGCGTTTCAGATCGCCGTCGAGGGCAGGGATCGAAGTCTGGACGCGATTCGAGCGGAGGTTCGGTTCGACGAACCAGCGGCGGCGATTCGGACGGAAGTTGGTCGATATATCGAAGTAGAGACCAAAGATCATCGATGGGTCCCGGACCCGGTCGTGCCGATCAACGACCGGCACGCAGGCTGGCCGGCGGTTCCCGGTCGAGAGCGGCGGAGCCTCCATGTCGAGATGTATGTTCCGCGCGAAATGCAGGCCGGCCTGCATCGGGGCACTCTCAGGCTCGACGCGGGTCAGGCCCGTCTGGATCTGTCGATTGAGCTGACGGTCTGGGACGCGACGTTGCCGGATCGACTCAGCTTCCTTCCCGAGATGAACTGCTATGACTTGCCCGCGAACGAGCGTGATTACTACCGAATGGCGCAAAAGCATCGTGTTGTGCTCAATCGTGTACCGTATTATCAAGACGGACGTCTGGCGGAGGGTGCGGTGCCCGGTTGGGATGGCAGGCGACTGGACTGGACGGACTACGACCGACGGTTCGGCCCGTTGCTCGATGGATCCGCATTCGCGGACCTGCCCCGAGGCGCGGTGCCAATCGAGTGCTTCTATCTGCCGATTCATGAAAACTGGCCGACGCCGATTGAGCCGCATTTCAACGGCAACTACTGGGCCGATCTGGCGTTCTCGGACGAGTATCGCGAGGCACTGGTCGAGGTCAGCCGCCAGTTCGCCGAGCATGCGACGGGACAGGGCTGGAACGAGACTCTCTTTCATGGCTTCCTCAACGGCAAGAGCGATTTCAAGCAGCGCGGATGGTCGCGGGGCAGCTCACCTTGGTTGCTCGATGAGCCGGCGAACTTCGCCGATTTCTGGGCCTTGCGCTGGTTCGGCCTGGCGATGCACGAGGGCTGGCACGCCGCCAGGTTGAAGCCCGATTCCGGCCCGCGGTTCGTGTTCCGCGCCGACATCTCGCGGCCGCAGTGGCAACGGGATTCGCTCGACGGGTTGCTCGATTATTCGGTGGTGAATAACGGCTCATTCCGCGAGTATGGGCCGATGATTCGGGAGCGGAAACGGGCCGAG
The DNA here is from genome assembly GCA_041750675.1 of Isosphaeraceae bacterium. Taxonomy (GTDB): domain Bacteria; phylum Planctomycetota; class Planctomycetia; order Isosphaerales; family Isosphaeraceae; genus BPJS01. The sequence continues at coordinate 4,658 of JBGSYY010000605.1, forward strand.
GGGCAGATCGTCGTCGAGTACGGTGGAGCGAACCCGATCGGGACCTCGAACCAGCAGGCCGTGGCGTGGTCGATGGATGCCTGGTCGCGCGGGGCGGATGGTGTGCTGCCCTGGCAGACGATCGGCACGGCCGAGTCGTGGTTAAAGGCCGATGAGCTGTCCTTGTTTTATCCCGGTCGCGAGGCCGGCGATCCGCCCGTGCCCTCGGTGCGGTTGAAGGCATACCGGCGCGGGGAGCAGGACATCGAGCTGTTGACCCTTTATGCCCAGGCCGCCGGCATCTCGCGCGAAAGCCTGGCGGCTGCGGTGCGTGAGACACTCGACCTGAGCGGTGAGCGCCAGGGCACCCAGACCGGCGGTGCCGAGGATGCGGGCCGTCTGGCTTATGAACGGATCGACGCGACCGCCGCGTGGACGCTTCGGACACGGATCGGTGCGGCGCTCTCGGCCTTGAAACCGCCGCCGCGCGATCGGTTGGTCGAGTTTCGCACGCCGCCGC
>JBGSYY010000606.1:0-8116 GCA_041750675.1 Isosphaeraceae bacterium
TCCGAGGCATCCTCGGCGGTCTCACCAAGCCCCCTCAATCCCGCCGCCGCTGATGAGCCGCTAGCCCGCAACCGGTAGTGTGCGTCAGCGGGCCGCCGGCCCGCGCAACGCACGTCACTTGCCACCGCATCTTGACCCCCCCGGCCCAAAAAACTAAAATAACTAAACCTCGACACCCTCCACGCATCGCGCCGCAAACCCCCGTCATTTCGGGATTTAGGATAGCCCTCGATGGCCTACTCGACGTCCGTCGCCCGCCACAAAACCCGAGAGGTCGGCATCGACGACCACATCGTCGGCGGCGACAACCCGATCTGGGTCCAGTCGATGACGACCACCAACACCTTCGAGGTCGAGCCCACCCTCGCCCAAATTCAACGCCTCGAAGAAGCCGGCTGCGAGATCGTCCGCGTCACCGTCCCCAAGATGGAAGACGTCGAAGCCATCAAGCTCTTCCGCGATCACATCAAGATCCCTCTCATCGCCGACATTCACTACGACTACCGCATGGCCCTCGCCTGCCTCGAAGCCCGCACCCCCTCCGGCCGCCGCGCCGTCGACAAAATTCGCATCAACCCCGGCAACATCGGCGGCGTCGAGCGCTTCACCGAGGTCGTCCGCAAGGCCCGCGACGCCGGCGTCCCCATGCGCATCGGCGTCAACAGCGGCAGCCTCGAAGCCGACCTCATCGAGAAATACGGCTATCCCTGCCCCGAGGCCATGGTCGAAAGCGCGCTCCGCCACATCGAGATCGCCGAAAAACTCGGCTATCATCAAATGATCATCAGCCTCAAGGCAAGCCACGTCCCCACCGCGCTCGCCTGCTACGCACTCTTCGCCGAAAAGTCCGACTACCCCACCCACGTCGGTATCACCGAGGCCGGCTCCAAAGAGTACGGAACCCTCAAAAGCGCCGCCGGCATCGGCGCGATCTTGCTCCGCGGCATCGGCGACACGATCCGCGTCTCGCTCCTGGGCGACCCCGTCCCCGAGATCGCTGCCGGCTTCGATATCCTCCGCGCCTGCGATCGCCGCGTCACCCGCCCCGAAGTTGTCGCCTGCCCCACCTGCGGCCGCCTCGATATCGACCTGGAGCGCATCGTCGCCGAGGTCGAGGAACGCATGAAGCACCTCACCGACCCCCTCCGAATTTCCATCCTCGGCTGCCTTGTCAACGGCTTCGGCGAGGCCAAGGAAGCCGACCTCGGCATCGCCGCCGGCGCGGGCAAGGGCATCATCTTCAAACGCGGCGTTCCCATCCGCCACGTCACGGAAGCCGAAATGGTCGACGCCCTCTGGGAAGAAGTGCAACGCTTCAGCGAGGAAACCCAGCCCCTCGCCTCGTACGTCCAAAAACAAAAGCAAAAGCAGCAAAAGACCAGCCTCCCCGTCCTGGGCTAACTCACGAATCGCTGAGGGTTTAGCCGTCCATCGCCGTCACGGATTTGGCTGCCCCTGGCTATTCCACGGTGAAGATGCTAGGGCAAACTTGTAAGCTCGTTCGCCCGATGCAACGCCACCCAGGCCGCGGAACTCTTGCCTCGATTTCGAGAGACCACGAAACGCCAAGGACTCCCCTCTTGGACCGCCTACGATCCTCGCTGAATTCTCCTTGGCTCCGCCTGGCGACCCTCCTGTCCATCGCCGCCCTCAGTCTGGCCCTCAGTCCCCGCCCCGGTCCCGCGACCGCCCAGGACCAGCTTAACCCCAAAACCATTCGCATCGACCTCCGCCACATCCTCGAAGGCCGAGTCAACAGCCGCGGCAACCTTGTCGGTGTCCACCACCTCCCCAGCGCTCCCAAGACGATGGACGTCAACGGCAAGCGCTGCGATGTCGAGTTCGAGCTGACCAGCCCAGGCGGCCCCAGGGATGTCCGAACCGCTCGCGTTCGCCTCATGGATCCCAGGTCCAACCGCGTCGTCCTCGAGAAATTTTCGACGCTCTATCCCGAAGCCTGGAACCAACGCCAGATCGAATCCAGCATTCGCGAAGCCTTCGCCGACGCTCTCAAGAACAAAACGCTCGACGACGACGGCCGCTGGCAAGGCAAGACTCGCGACGGCCTCCGTATCGACGGTTTCCTCTCCTACGACGGCACCTTCATCGCATCCGCATTCCCCGTCTACATCCGACCCCGCAACGACCGAGGCCGACGATGAAAGTCAAGATGACCCACGACGACCAGGGCCGCCCCCGCGCCGTACCCGAAACCAACGACTCACGCGCCGCCCTCTTCGCCCGCTTCCTGGAAATGGATGTTGTCGATCCTACCTATGTCGATGCTCTCAACGAAGCCGCCCACGACCGCAAAACCGCCGCCCGCCGCCGCGCCGCCCGCCATTTCAGCGGCAATGCTCACTCAGTCGCCATCGGCACCAAGCGAACGCTCATCCTCAGCCACGTCAAACCCCGCACCGGCCCCGACGCCATCGCCGTCCCCACGGCGGATTTCCTCACCCTCCTCCACCGCTGGAACCGGCTCATCTCAGCCTGACCCTCCATCGAGACGCTCACCCAACCGACATTCCCCCCACAGCAAGCGCTGGCCGGGCCTATGCGACCACTCATCTGTGGCGCCGATTCACCTGTCCCAGCGAGTGCCGTCCGAGAACCCTTCAATCCATCCGATGCGTTCTGATATGCTCAAATAAGTATGCAGTCGGCAGGGTTCCTGGCGCGGCCCGCCCGCAAAATCCATCGTAAAAATCTATGCAATGAAACGTTAGATTCTATTTTTCGATTCCAGGGCTTCGGTATATAACTCCTTGAGCCGACAACAGGCCCTTCGCCGGTACCCACAGTGATGGTCTTGTGGACCACTCATTCGGGAACTGGTCGTGCCCCGTCGGCCTCTGGCTCTCGCGCCCTTCTGCAAGAGGAGTTCGACCATGCGTTGCCCGGTCTGTAACGTCACTCTCACAACGGCGGAGCGCTTCGGTGTCGAGATCGACTACTGCCCCAAATGCTGGGGCGTCTGGCTCGACCGTGGCGAGCTGAACACCATCTTCGCTCGCCAGGCCGCCCATGCCAACGCACCACACGACCCCGTGGTCGACGCCCCCTACCAACCCGAGTCCATCCACCGCAACGACACCGAGGCCGACTTCGGTAACATCGAGAACTTCACCTGGAAGTCATTCCTCGAACGTCGCTGACGACCTCGAAGCAAATCCCTATTTGGAGAACGCCCTCGACGCGTGCTGGTTCGGGCGGAGGGAAGGGATTCCCATGGTCGGAGCCAGTTCCGCGCCTCACGCGTCAAGGGAGCTTCACTCCGAGCGAAATGCTCTTCGTCTCCAGATACGCCTCCAACCCCTCAGCGCCCAACTCGCGCCCAAGCCCTGATTCCTTCATCCCACCAAACGGACACTGCACGGTCGTCGGTACAGGATCATTCACGCCGATGATCCCCGCCTCAATTCCCTCGGAAAGCCTCGTCGCCCAGTTCAAATCATTTGTATAAATGTACGCCGCCAGACCGTAAGGTGTCCGATTCGCCTCCTCGATCACGCGCTCAATATCGTCAAACCGCAACAACGGCAACACCGGCGCAAACGGCTCCTCGATCAAGAGCGCCGTCGCCGGATCAAGATCCGTCATCACCGTCGGCTGATAGAAAAATCCCCGCTCCTGTCGTGCGTCGCGCGATCCTCCCAGCAACACCGTTCCGCCCCGTTGCCGCGCATCATCCACAAGTCGCTGCGTCTTGTCGATCGCTCGCGCTTCGATCAGCGGTCCAATCTCGGTTCGCTCTTCCAGACCCGGCCCCACACGCAACCCGCGAGCTGTCTCCACCACCGCCTCCGTAAATTCCTCGCGCACGTCTTCATGCACAAAAAATCGCGAAGGCGCGATGCAAACCTGCCCCCCATTCCGAAACTTCCCCGCCACCGCCAGCTTGGCCACCGAAGCCACATCCACATCCGGGCACACGATTAAAGGTGCATGCCCACCCAGCTCCAGGCTCAACCGCTTCACGCCATCCGCCGACCTGCGGATCAATTCTTTCCCCACCCCCGTACTTCCCGTGAAGCTAATCTTCCGCACTTCCGGTCGCCCGAAATACGCATCAGCCACCTCTTTCGCATCGCCAATCACCAGATTCGCGACACCCGCCGGCAACCCCGCCTCCTCAATGCACTCAAAGATTCCGATCAACACCAGCGGCGTCTGATCCGCCGGGCGACTCACCACCGTGCATCCCGCCGCCAGCGCCGGCGCAATCTTCCGACAGGGCAGGGCGGCCGGAAAATTCCACGGTGTGATCGTCCCCACCACACCCACCGGTTGCTTGGTCACGAAATGACGCCGGTTCGCCGTCGAAGCCGGCACGATCCGCCCATACGCCCGCCGCCCTTCCTCCGCGAACCATTCAAACTCGTCCGCCGCATGCAACACCTCGCCCCGAGCCTCACCCAGCGGCTTGCCTTGCTCCATCGTGAGTGTCCGCGCCAACGTATCCGCGCGCTCGCGAATCAACTCCGCGACCTTCTTGAGCAAAACCGCCCGCCGCGTCGCCGGTGTCGCTCGCCACCCCGCGTACGCCCGGCTCGCCGCATCAATTGCCCGCTCCGCATCCACCCGACCGCCGAAGGCCACCTCGCCAACCGTCGTTTCGTCGGCAGGATTGATGACCGCGAGCCTTCCACCATTCGCGGCGTCGACCCACGCGCCTTCGATAAACATCCGCCTCTGCTCAGTCTCCGCCATGATCGCAAAATCCTTGTCTCAGGCCTCACCTGGTGATTGAAGTCCTGCTCTCGATCAACGCGACACGCGCTGTTGCGGCGACCTCAGAAAAGTAATCAAGTCCGCCAGTTCCTGTTCGCGCAGCGTTTGCTCAAACCCTTCAGGCATCAACGAGCGCCCCGTCGACCGAACGGCCTCAATCTCCGCCCGGGGAATGACCTCGTCCCCACCCCCCGCCACCCGCAAAACCAGGCGCTCCGCAGCCTCCTGCAGCAGCAGCCCCGAATAAACCTGCCCCGATTTCGTCCCGACGACGAACCCAATCCCGTCCGGCGGCACATCACGGTTCGGATCCAAAATCGAAACCAGCAGATCGCGCGCCGGTTTCCCCACAACGCCAATCAGATCCGGCCCCACCCGCGCCCCGTCGCCGTCCCGAGCGTGACAGGACTGGCAATGTTGCGCGAATAAAGCCGCACCGCGTTCGGGGTCGCCCGATCGAGTCGCCGCACCGTCAAACGCCGCCAAAACCTCTACCCGCGCCTCGACCGGACGCGCCGCCGGCAACGCATCAACGCGGGCCTTCAGATCATCGGCATTCAGCGCCCGCAGATTTTCGACCATCGCCCGGTCGATCTCGACCGGCGCAATCCGTTCCTCGTCGATCGCATCCAGCAACAGTCGAGCCCGCTCGGCCGACTGCGTCAGCATCCCCAGAACCACCTGCCGCACCGCCACTGGCAGCCCGTCCCACCGTCCCGTCATCGCCTCGATCGAATTCTCGCCACCGTCAGTCCCAACGACCAGCGCCCGCGCCGCCGCGACTTGAAGCCCGATCGGTGCCTCGTCATTGAGAATCGCCATCAGTGCGTGCCTCGCCTCGACGGGCGTGCCCGCGTCTCCCAGAAGTTCGATGGCCGCGAGTCGCACCCAGTCGTCTCGGGCCGGATCGGAAAGTACCTTCGTCGCATCGCCCAGCACCCGATCCTTCAGGCCCGGCGCTTTCCCTCCGAGGATCTTTCCTTCTTCCCCACGCAGAAGCCCACTCAGGTAAGCAAACGATCCACTCTGGCCGGGATCGCTCAGTGACTTGAGCATCCCGGCGAGGCTGTAAGGATCGGTGTACGCCTCTCGACTGCACGCCCCGAGCCTCGCCAGCAACCGCCCCTCCGCCTCCGTCGGATTGGTGAGCCAGTCCGGCCGCGCCGCCACGAGCCGGTTCAGAAAAAGTTCCGCTCGCTCCTTGGCGAGATCCCTCAGAACGGCTCGCGTCGTCCAGATATCATCCACGTCCTGAGCGGCGATCTTCGCAAGCCCCTCCACATCCCCAATGTCGTTCGCGATCTGCACACCCCGCAGCCGAACTCGACCATCGGGATCCTCCGCGATCGGACCGATCGACTCGGTGTGTGGCAGCAGGCGATCCTGACCCATCCGCGCCAGCAACTCGACAACCTGCTGGCGCACCCCAGGATCCGCGTCTCGGTAAGCGCGAGCAGCCAGACTCGGATCCAGCCGCGACAAGCCCCGGAGGACCCAAAGTGCATGCGCACGCCCCAAAGCTGTCCGACCGTCCGTCACGAATGTCCCAAGCTGCTCAATAACCCCCTTTGCACCCTCACAGGTCTCGACCATCAGCCGCTGCGCTGTATCCCGCATCCAGCCGTTCGGCGAATCCAGCAGGGCGACCCGCTCCTCATCCGACATGGCCCCAGGCCAGCGAGTGACGGCCTTTACCCCATCGCGCGGCACCACGCGCCAGATCCGCCCCCGATCATTCCCCTCGCGAAAATCCGCCTCGCCTCGTCGCTCTTCGGGCACGAAGGCCGGATGCTCGACCCAAGCTCGACAGAAATCGACGACATACAAGGCCCCGTCCGGCCCCGTTGTCAGGTTCACCGGCCGGAACCACGGATGCGTCGACGCCAGAAACTCAACACCCTTTTCGACCCGCCGCGCCTGGAACGTCACACCGTCCGGTTCCAGCTTCCGCCGATGCACCACGCTCGTCAGCGGCTCGCACACGAACGCATCGCCCGCGTAATCGTCGCCGAGTAGACGGTCGCGATAGATCGTCGGCCCGCAGCTTGCGTTGAAATACGCGACCGACTCGTTGTTGAACGTCGCCGGCGTAGGCGCCTGCGAATAAATCCGTCCCCCATCCGCCATGTCGAGGATGTCGGCGACAGTCCGCGTCTCCTCATACGGAACCCACCTCGCCGCGTCCGCCGACAGTTCCTCCAGCACCACATGCCGAATCGGCACCGTGTTCCACGACGGAAACCGGTTCCCCCAGTCATCACGCGGCAGCCCAAACTGACTGAATCCCGCAATCGCCTCCACACGCCCCGTGCGAGGGTCAAATCGTACGTCGTTGCGCGGAATCGGAATTGCTGCTTCCGGCGGATCGCTCGGTTTCCGAACCGCCCCGCCGCTCCGTCCATTGGCCAGATACAGCCAGTTGTCCAGCCCCCAGGTCGGGCTATTTACCCTCAGTTGCTGATTCCCTTCGCCAAATCCCGTCAACAGCACCTCGCGCTCGTCGGCCTTGCCGTCCCCATCCGTATCACGCAGCCAGAGCAGGTCCGGCGCGGCCGTCACGATCACCCCGCCCCGATACGGCGCGACCCCACTCGGATAAGCCAACCCCTCCGCAAACACCGTCGCCTCGTCATACACCCCGTCGCCGTCACGGTCGATCAACCGCTTGATCCGCCCGCCCGGTCCGTCCGCCGGATAGTCGCCCATCTCGGCGACATAAAGGGCTCCATGCTCGTCCCAGGCGATCGCCACCGGATCGCGCACCAGCGGCTCGGCGGCGACCAGCTCGACCCTCAAATTCGGATCCGCCAACCGCAGCGCCGCCAGCGATTCCGACGGCGTTGGCGGACCTTCCTGGGCGACGACCATCAGAGCGGTGAACGCGAAGGCAACGATCAACGGCATCGCTCACTCCTCACAACACGCTGCGGACTCAGCCCCAGCCGCGAGCTTCTTCAACAGCCCCACCGCCTCCTCCGCCAGCAACTCGCCCGTCCCCTTCTCCGTGTAGTCGTGCAGCCCCATCCACGCCTGATAGCCACCCTGCTCAAAGCCGCGCTTGTCCGGCGTGTATCCGATATAATCATTCGCCAGCTCGAACACATAAGTATAACGATAGGGAGACTGCCGCTTGATCTCCTGCCCCAGCACCGTGAAAAACTCCGCCGGTACCCCCACGATCGCCACATCACCCAGCACAATCGCCTGCACCCACGTCTTCCGCTCCTCACCCTGCCGCGGCGCTAGTGTAGTGCTTCAAAAATAATGAAACTTATAGGCCGCTTGCTGGGTAACTCCTCTGAAAGGAGGACGGCCCCCATGCGTGTTGCTCCCAAGATTGACTTGACGGCGGAAGAACGCAAGGTGCTTGAACGTTGGGCGC
>JBGSYY010000607.1:0-6013 GCA_041750675.1 Isosphaeraceae bacterium
GCGCCCAACGTTCAAGCACCTTGCGTTCTTCCGCCGTCAAGTCAATCTTGGGAGCAACACGCATGGGGGCCGTCCTCCTTTCAGAGGAGTTACCCAGCAAGCGGCCTATAAGTTTCATTATTTTTGAAGCACTACACTAGATAAATCGGGCCATGAACGAGATAAAACTCATAAGTGCGAACGCTGAAGAATCGGAGGGTCGGCATTGAGTTCATAGAAATTTGCGCACAGACCCAGACGCAGGTGATGCCGACCGCCGGAAACAGGAAAGTCCGATCCCAGGTACGACTCAATCCCCAGCAGAGCAAACCGAGCCATACCGCAGCGAAGCCCGCCGCGCGGCCGCCCCAGCGGCGCAGACCCCAACCTAGCCCCAAGGCCCCGAGAAAGCTCAGCGAATGGCCCGCGAGCAGGGTATGCGCAGGGATCTGCCAGATCACCAGACCGACCAAGAAGGGAAGGGTCCATTTCCAACGCCGGGCCACGGCTCCCATGATGTAACATAGAATGATCAGTGTGATAAACCAGGTATGGACGCCCACGAGCGAATTGGGATGTGTAAGCAGTCCGATGCCCAGGAACTGACAGATCACTTGCTCCCAGGTGAGAGCCTTGTAGCGAATAACCTGATTTGCCGCGAGAATTGCCGCAATCGATATCCAATACGAAGGGAAAACTCGCAACAGTCGTCGGGCCAACCAGTTTCGAGTTCTTCGCCCTTCATCAGTTTGCGCCGCGAGCCAGCCGCTCAGGGCGCACAGTGTGGTCACGCCCATCTGGCGGAAATTCGTCAGGAAGTCGACGATCAGGCCCTGCTCCTCGCCGGTGATTGAAATGAGGTGCAGAGTGGCGACGAGAGAGATCGCGAGGATTCGAAGAAGGTCCAGGGACAGACGTGAGGCATTGCTCTCTGGATACCGACCTTCGATGATCCGCGCCTGTCTTGATCCTTGATCCCCTTGCTCGCTACCTCGCGATAAACAGTTCGGCATGTTCCGTCGCCCAAAATGCTTCGTTTTCAAACAAAACAGGTTGCTTTGTTCTGGCTCATCGACATGGATTTCGCGCGACCTCGACACCTGTCTAGGTGACCAGCCGCGTTATTCCCGAGCTTCCATATCCCGCGAAATCGATGCAACCTCTCACTCAATTAAGCATGGTCACGGATCGAGCGGCTTTGCAAGCTATTGACCCGAAAAGTTCGCAAGACGCAACGTGTCCTGGTTGATGTCTAAGGAATTGCGCGAAACTCTTCATGTCTTGGTCGAAATCAAAGTCGGTTTGTTGGACACCGTGACGCCGATGCCAGCGGTCGCTTCATCGCCGGATTCGACAGTGGTGAGCTTCGGTTATGCTGAGTGGTCGACCCAGAAAGTCCCTGAGAGGAACATACTCGACCAAAATTGCGGCTCTCTGATCTGTCGGGATCATCCCAGTTATCGTTATTTACATCTAAGGAGCACGATGCTTTGTTGAGCTGGGTCTCTGGCATCGCCATTGGCCCCAGTTCAGTTGCCGTTCAGCGAGGACTCCGCATCATGGATGGATCACCTCGACTCGCGATCCCGGGGCTTGGCTTGCGCATCCGGCCGAGCATTCTCCGATCAAGGGCGGGCGTGGCTCGAAACAATCCGTGATCCATACCGATCGGCGTAAACCTGGGTCACTTCCGCTCCGAAGAACAAAACTTGGGCGGAGTAGTAGACCCAGAGCAGCACGACCACCAGCGATCCCGCTGCGCCATAGGCCGAGCCCAGGCTCGCCTTGCCCAGATACAAGCCGATCAGAGAGCGACCGAGCAAGAACAACGCCGAGGTGATCACCGAGCCGACCACCACGTCCTTCCAGGCGATCGTGACGTCGGGCAAAACGCGGTAGATAAATGCGAACATGATCACGTAGAGCAAAAACGAGACCATCAGGTTGATGATCTGAGCCAGGGGACCGAGGCCGCCCAGCCCCTCGGGAGCGAAGCTCTCCACCGCGCTCAAGACCGAGCCGATAACCAGCGACAGAACGAGCAAAGCGGCGATAAGCAAGATCATGGCGAAGTTGAGCGCCTGGTCTCTGAGGAAACCCCAGATTCCGGCGTTCGGCCGGGGCGTCGCGTCCCAGATGCTGTTGAGCGACACCTTCAATTGACCGAACACGCCGGCCGCTCCGAAGAGCAGCGTTCCGACACCGATTATGGTCGCGATCAAGCCGGCACCGGGTCGGCGAGCGTTCGCCAGCATCGCTTCGATCGCGCGGCCGCCTTCCTCGCCGACCAGGGATCGAACCTCCTGCATCACCTGACCGCGCGCCGCCTGCTCGCCGAACAGGGCACCCACCACGGCGATGCTGATCAGTATCAAGGGTGCGAGTGACAACATGCTGTAAAACGCCAGCGCCGCCCCGTGCATCGGGGCCTGGTCGGCGTTCCATTCGCCGAAGGCGTCTTTCAGGACTTGCCACCATGCGGCGGGGGACCAGAGCGGGTCGGGCGGCTGCCGGCCCAGATCCCGTTTCGGGGCCGAAGCGTCCGCTCGCGTCGCGGATTCGTCACGATTTTCCCGGGGTTTCGGTTCCATGTTCGGAAATGATCGCACAAATGGCGCGATGTCGCATCCAGCTATCCGGCATCGACAAAATGGCACCGCTCGGCTATGAGTCTCGGATTCAAGGACGAATGAACTGGTTGCGAAAATGAATCCAACGCGTGCGAGCCGCAGCGGAGAGTTCGATGGAGCGAAACGATCCCGCCGAGTCGCATCCCGCGGAGGCGTCGGCAACCTTGCGGCGACCCGCGTACTCAACGAGATACCTTCACGCCAAGGCCCGCCGGTCGCTTCGGATCGATCGCCCGGTTGCCTCCGAACGAGTCTGGCCGTTGATCCCCATGGCGGTGCTTGTCGGGGTTCTGGCTGGGTTTCTTGAGCTGGGGGTCTTCCACCTACAGCGCGAAGTGTGGCCTCGGTTGAGTCGCGAGGCCCTGCTCTGGAATCGCAACGCCGATTGGATGATCCCGATAACGGGAGCGGGCCTATGCCTGACTCTCACCCTGCTTGGCGGCCTTTGGGCTCGACGTCACCGACCGAGTTCGCAGGCGATGGTCCTGAGCACAGCGCTCGTTCTTGGGCCGATTCTGGCGATTCGCGGGATCCATCCTCTGGCGGGGCTGATCCTGGCGCTTGGCCTGGGCTTTCGGTTGGCACCGGCGATTCAGTGGGCTGGTGCTCGACTCGGTCGCGGCACGATTCCGCTTGCGGCGGTCGGACTTGTCGCGCTTGGAGCCTGGGCGGCGGGCACTTTCGAAAGTCTCAACGTCCGGTCTCCCGATCGGCAAGTACCTGTTTCCCCCCAGGTCGTCCCAACTCGCCTCCATCCTCCCAACTTGCTCTGGATCGTTCTGGATACGGTTCGCGCCGATCGCATGAGCCTGCACGGCTACGAGCGCCCGACCACACCTCAGCTCGAACGCTGGGCCGCGCGCGGCATCACGTTCGACGACGCACGTTCGGCCGCGCCCTGGACGCTTCCCTCGCACATGACCATGTTCACCGGCCTCTGGCCGTTTGAGCATGGCGCTCGCATCGATCGGCCGTACCGCGGTACTCGCCCGCTCGTTACCGAGGTGCTCAGCGACCGCGATTATGACACAGCCGGTTTTGTGGCCAACTTCGAATGCGTCAACGCCTGTTTCGGGTTCGATCGAGGTTTCGACACGTTCATCGACGACTCCGTGCGACAGGAAATCTCTCCCCGGACCGTGCTGGCCAGCTCTTCGCTAGGCAGGCTTCTTCTGCCCCTGGCCCGAAAGCTGGGACCGGCCTGGAAGTGGCCGCCGACGCCCCACGTTAAGCCCGCGTCGGAGGTTTTCCAGCTCACACGAAATTGGCTGGACCAGAGGCGTGCCGCAGCGCCCGATCGCTCCTACTTCGCCTTCCTCAACTTGATGGATGCCCACGGACCCTATCGCCCGCCCGCCCCTTGGCCCCGGCGGTTCTGGACCGCCGAGATTCCCAAACGGATTCGCGAAACCACTCCCGAGCTAGGGTTCGAGGCCCTTCGGGCCGCACGTTCGGCGACCCCGGCCGAGCGCCCCGAGCGCCTGGCAGCCATTGAATCCGCCGGCATGCAACTCGGCGACCTTTACGACGATTGCCTGGCCTCGCTCGACGACCAGCTCGGTGCGTTTCTCGACGAGCTGGAAGCGAAAGGCGAGCTCGCCGATACCTGGATCATCATCACATCCGACCACGGCGAGCATTTCGGCGAGCATGGACACTTCGGCCACGGCAGCAGTCTCTACGACGCGGCCCTGCACGTCCCGCTCATCCTGATCCCGCCCCTGGATCGTCCTTACGACGACGCTCGCGGCCGGCGCGTCGCTCCGGTCGTCTCCTTGCGTGATTTGCCGGCGACTGTCTCCGACCTGCTGCTGAGCGCGGGCAGCGGACCATTTCCGGGTCATTCTCTGGCCCGCTGGTGGCGCTCGGATGACACGACGATCGACGAGGCCGAGGCCCCCATCGCCCAGCTTGCCCAGCAAAATATCGACGCCGGGCACGCCGTTGATGGCGACGCCGTTCGCGATATCGACGCCCTGTTCGCTCGGGGTCGAACCTTGATCCGCAATCGACCGGCCACCGGCGCGGTCGACGAGTTGTACGACACAACCGGCGACCGCCGGCAGTTGCGCAATCTCGCCGACGACCCGGCCGAGGCCGAGCGAAAGCGGCAGCTCGGCGAGTTGCTCGATCGCCGCGTCAGACCTCGGGAGTAAGCCCAAGCACCACGTCGAACCGAGCGGCCAGCTCGCCGATTTTCGAGCCCTTCACCGGCGCGAAATCGACGGTGACTGCCGCCCGCTGTTCGGGATCGCGAATGCTCTTGTAAATCCCGTCGCGGGCGTTGCCTTCGTGGCCCTTGATGTAGCACTGGGTCGTCAGAATCGGCTTGTTCTGATGATAAATCTTGTAGTGGATGTGCGGCGTGCGGCCGGGGTAGGGCACGGGCTTGATCGTGCGGAAGTAGTATTCGCCCGAGGTGCCCGTGGTGAACCGGCCGAACCCCTGGAAATGGCCGTCACGCTTGCCGCCGTTGTCGCTGCCGGGGTGGAGATAGGCTCCGTTGGAATCGCACTGCCAGATCTCGACCACGGCGTTGCGCACCGGGTTGCCCGAGGCGTCGAGAATTCGCCCGGAAACGTGGGAAATCTCACCCACGGCCGGAGTGATTCCGTCGTTGATGACGAGCAGGTCATTGTCGGTATCGAGCGGCAGCTTGGGCGGATAAAACGGCCCCTCCGTCTGCGAAGGAGTGCGCACCAACTCATCAGCGAATCTGCCCGCCACGAGAAAAAACGGCGATCCCGCCGCCACCGCCGCACTCTGCAAAAACCGACGCCGGCTGTCGTTCATGGGCTAATACCCCCTTCACGCATCATTTCCAACGACACGAAACCCTAACGGAGCATAGCGTCATCGGATCGCCGATTGTCTTATTGATCGAAATAAATAGTTCGTGGGCGGGACCATGTTGCCCGCCTCACGCCATTGCGATTCCTGGTTCACCGTGATCCGAATCACGGCCCTACATCAAACGAAATTCCCTGCGCCAGAGGCAAATCGCGACCGTAGTTGATCGTGTTCGTGGTCCGCCGCATGTAGACTTTCCAGGCATCGCTGCCGCTCTCGCGCCCGCCGCCGGTCCATTTCTCGCCGCCGAACGCACCGCCGATCTCCGCCCCCGACGTGCCGATATTCACATTCGCGATACCGCAATCCGAACCCTCCGGACTCAGGAACGACTCCGCTTCGCGCACGTCTCCCGTGAAGATCGCCGACGACAGCCCCTGCGGCACGTCATTCTGCATGGCGACCGCCTCGGCAAACTCCATGTAGCGATGAACATACAGGATCGGAGCGAATGTCTCCGCCTGAACAATCTCGGCCTGCGAGGATATTTCCACAAGCGCCGGTCTCACATACGCACCGCCCGACGGCACACCCTGGCGGACAAGTTCGCCGCC
>JBGSYY010000608.1:0-1948 GCA_041750675.1 Isosphaeraceae bacterium
GACGCGGCCGACATCGAGCAGCAGCACCCGACGGACGCCCGCCGCGAGCGCCGAGCGGACCAGCCCGATCGGGTCAGGAGCAGGCCAGCCGCTGGGCGTGCCGATCATGGGATTGCCTTGTTTCAAATCGAGGCTGAACAGAACTCGGTCGGGTCCGAGCTGTTCGACGATGGAGCGAAGGGCGTCGACGCCGGCCAGAGTTTCCAGACCGGCGACCAGGCGGAGCGATTTCGGAAGTTGCTCGGGCTGGAGGGTACTGGCGTCGCGTACGCCGGGATCGAGCCAGAGCGGGCCGGTTTCGGCGATGGCGTTGATGATGTCGTGATGGCCGCCGCGTCGTTCGATGGCGTCGAGATCCGCGAGATACAGTTCGTGGAACCTTTGATTCCGGCGCAAGGCGCGTGCCAGGGCGACGGGGTCGCTGCCGGGGGACCAGGGTGAGACGAGGGGCAAATATTCGTCGCGTCGGCCGCCGCGGGCGGCGACGGCGTGGCCATTGCGAAGATCGATCACCGGGATCAAGAGCATGAAGTCGGCCTCGTCGCGGTTACGGTTGCTGGTCCATGAGTTTGTTACCGGCGGGGGTCTGGCAGGGCAAGATCTGCCCGGGTCGTGGGCGCGCGAGGGCGCGGCGATGCGGCGGGCGATTGTGGCCGATTTCGGGGCGCTTTCCGGCGTCGAGGTGCGGTTTACGCTCGATGCTCGGTTTCGAGCCGTTCGGGGTAGTGTGGCGATCGGGCCGGGACAGGAGCCGAGGCGATTCGCGGCGCTGGCGCGGGAGTCGGATGCCGTGCTGGTGATTGCGCCTGAGAGTGGGGGAATTCTGGCGCGCCGCGAGGGACGGCTGCGGGCGCTGGGGGTACCGTCGCTGGGGTGCGAGCCGAAGGCGATCGCCCTAGCGGGCGACAAGCTGGCCTGCGTGAACTGGCTGGGAAAGAACGGAGTGCGTGTTGTTCCGACGCGCCGCTATCTGGGCGGCTGCACCTGGCCACGGCCGCTCGTCATCAAGCCGAGGCGGGGCGCGGGATCGATCGAGACGTATTTGCTTGTCAACGATGCGACGCCCTGGCCGAGGTTGATGGGGCCGGGGGTGGTTCAGCCGTTCGTTTCCGGGGTTGCGATGAGCGCGGCGGCGATTGTTTCGAAAAATGGTCGGGTGGACTGGATTGGGACGGCGACGCAGGATGTGGCGATTCGTGGGGGACGGTTTGCGTATCGGGGCGGGGAGGCGAGTGGAGGGCTGCCGGTCGAACTGCGGAAGTCGCTGACGAAGGCGGTGGCGGCATGGCGTGGGCTGGCGGGCTGGGTCGGGATCGACTACATGTGGGAGCCGGAGACGAGGTTGGCGACGGTTTTGGAGGTGAATCCCCGGCTAACGACCTCGTATATCGGGCAACGCCAGGCGATGGGCCTAGGGGGAGGGGCGTGGTTGGCGGCGTTGTGGTTGCACGCCGTGGGATTGGGGCGACATCCGGGGCGACGGCCTGAGTCATACGGGCGAGTTCGGTTCCGCGCCGATGGACGGATTCTCTCTCAAATCACTTAACACGTAATGACATATAATAATAATACTTGGCTTTCGCTCGATGTGGGCGGGGCGAATTTGAAAGCGGTTCACTCGGATGGGTCGGCGAGATCGCTTTCGTTTGCGCTTTGGCGAGAGCCGGACCGGCTACGGGAGCGTATCGAGTCGTTGGCCGATTCGTTCGGGTCGTTTGAACGGGTAGCGCTGACGATGACGGCCGAGCTTTGCGACTGCTTCGCGACCAAGGCCGACGGAGTACGGCATGTGGTTGAGGCGGTCGAGACGCTGGTTCCCGAGGGGTGTCTGCGTGTCTGGGGGATCGACGGCCGGTTTCATGCGGTGGACGAAGTTCGCCGCGACCCGAGTCTCGCGGCTGCCGCGAACTGGCTGGCGCTGGCGGAAGTGGCTGCGCGGCAGGTCGGC
>JBGSYY010000609.1:0-6618 GCA_041750675.1 Isosphaeraceae bacterium
CATTCCGGAAGGGCTTCCCGTGGCTCTCACGGTCGCGCTGGCGATCGCGACCAACCGCATGGCCCGCCGTGGCGTGATCGTACGCCGACTCGCCGCCGTCGAGGGCCTGGGCAGTTGCACCATGATCGCCAGCGACAAAACGGGCACGCTCACTTGCAACGAGCTTACGGTGCGCGAGATCCACCTTGTGCAAGGAACCAGCATCGAAGTGACCGGCGAAGGCTTCGCTCCGGATGGCCAGGTCCTGCGTGAGGGACATCCGCTCGAACCGAGCGAATGCCCGGCGCTCGAGGCTCTGGCACGGGTGTCCGTGCTCTGCAACGAGGCTGACCTTCACCGTCGTGACGGCGGCTGGACCTGGCGCGGCGACCCGACCGACGTCGCCCTCCTGGCGATGGCCCACAAGGTGGGCTGGAACCGCGAGGGCGCGCTCGAACGTCATCCGCAGGTCAACGAGATCCCCTTCGAGCCGGAGCGGCAGTTCGCCGCGACTTTTCATCGCGACGACGCGGGCGTCCGAGTCTTCGTCAAGGGTGCCCCGGAGCGGGTTGTGGCGATGTGCAAGTCGGGTGAGCATGGCAAGCTCTTGGAGGAAGCCGAGGCGATGGCCGGGCGCGGGTTCCGCGTGCTGGCTCTGGCGGAAGGCCCCGGCTCGCAGTTGGCCGACGCCCCGTCCGAGCCATCCGGCCTGACAATGCTGGGTCTGATCGGAATGATCGACCCGCTCCGCCCCGGCGTCCGCGAGGCGGTCGCCGCCTGCGGCGAGGCTGGGATTGTCGTCTGCATGATCACGGGCGATCACCCGGTCACGGCCCTGGCGATCGCGCGCGACCTCGGCTTCGCCCACGAAGCCGATCAGGTCGTCACGGGCCGGGAGCTTGAGGGGATGTCTCCCGAGCAGCTTGAGCACGTTGTCGCCAAGGCTCGTGTCTTCGCCCGGGTCGCGCCCCGGCAAAAGCTCGAATTGGTCGAGGCCGCGCGCCGCGCTGGCCATTACGTCGCCGTGACCGGCGACGGCGTGAACGACGCGCCCGCGCTGCGCGCCGCCAACATCGGCGTGGCCATGGGCAAGGCCGGAACGGATGTCGCCCGAGAGGCCGCCGAGCTGGTCATCAGTGACGACAACTTCGCCTCGATTGTCGCCGGAGTCGAGGAGGGACGCGTCGCCTATGACAACGTTCGCAAGGTCATCTACCTTTTAATCTCCACGGGCACGGCGGAGGTGCTGCTGCTCGGTGCGGCCGTCTTCGGAGCGCTTCCGCTGCCGCTCCTTCCGGTCCAGATCCTCTGGCTCAACCTGGTGACCAACGGGATTCAGGACGTGGCCCTGGCCTTCGAGCCGAGCGAGGGCGACGTGCTGCGTCGCCGACCTCGACCGCCGCGCGAGCGAGTCTTTAACCGGCTGATGATCGAGCGGACCGTTGTGGCGGCCGTTGTGATGAGTACGGTGTGGCTCGCCTTCTTCGTCTGGGCGCTCCGCGCCGGCTGGAGTGAGCACGACGCCCGCAACTCACTGCTCCTCCTGGTTGTCCTGTTCCAGTTCGTCCACATCGGCAACTGCCGATCCGAGACCAAGTCCGTGTTGCGGCTCTCCCCGTTCCGCAGTCCCGTCCTGCTCTGGGGTTCGCTCACGGCATTGGCGGTCCACTTCGCGGTGATGCACTTGCCCCTGGGTCAGAGAATTCTGGGAGTTCAGCCGGTCAGCCTGACAACCTGGCTCGTCCATCTCGGGCTTGCCCTGACCGTCTTTCTGGCGATGGAGGTTCACAAGTGGAGCTGGGCGAAGCGTCACCCCGACCACGACGACCCGCCTCGGCACGACAAGCCCGATGCCACAGGGAGTCCCCACGTGGGCGACCGAAGTTCCCTCCCTGCGCCCAGTGCCATTTGATGCGGTCTGCCTTCACTGCGTCACTATTGGCGGATCTCACAAATCCGCCAGTATCGACGCCGCCGGGCCGCTTCGTCCGATTGCGGGTGAAACTTGACAACACGCCACACCCGCAGTCGGCGTGCTTGCTTCCGATCGCTCCGCCAGCCGAGTCGCCGTGTTCGGATCTTCGCAACTCCTGGCGGATGAACGAGACCCGCCCGTGTCGCAGTATAACATAATCGAGTGAACACGTGTGATTATTCAGCGCGATGTATGTCAGCTATGGGCTCGGCATCCCGATCATCGCCCTCTTCACTCCATACGCCTGGCCGCTCTGGCGGCTGGTGCTGGTCGCGTGGGTGGGGTTCCTGTCGCTGGTTCCGCTGGTGTTCCGCTATTCGCGGATCTTACGGATTCACTTCGATCCGGCGATCGATCCTTGATCCGCGACCGAACGGGACTGATCCCGAGCCACTCATCGGCTCTCGTCGGTCGACACGTCTTCCGACAATGGCTCATCCTCCGCGTCGATGGGTGTTAACGCTCCCTCCTCGCGTTCTGATTCCTCATCGTCGAACAAGCCTGAAAACAGGTCACGCTCCACCGCGAGCGACTTGCGCCACGCCGCCGGCACGTCCAGGGCGCCGGCGGCGCGAAGTTCGTCGACGGAGATCAGGTGCGGGCCGTCTCCATCGAGGGCGTCGCTGGCGATCGCCTCAAGGACGGATTTCAAGTAGGGGTCCTGCACAGATCCTCTCCAAGATTTTCCCTTGAGCGGGTTCCAACTCCACCAGGAGCGCCAGGACGTGTAGCACGTTGAGGAGTTCGGTCGTGTATTCGGCGAGCCAATGGTCGGGCTGGATGTCGCCGAGTTTGGACGGCGGCCGGCGGTCGCCGATGATTGGCCGTTCGCGGTTCTTCTTGCGATAGCTGAACCACTGCGTGAGCACCCGCTTGCCGGAGACTTCGTACCGCCAGACGGCGGGCGGTACGAAGTCGATGAAGCCCTTGCCGACCATGAGGCGACCCCTGGATTCATCATAGCCGATTTCATCGGGCATGGAATCCGGATCGTCCGGGATCGCGCCCTCCTTGGGGATGCGCGGAGCACGTTCCTTCGGCAGCCGGGGCGGCCCTGGGGGGCGGCCCGCCTTCGGGTCCGCGTAGCGTTCGCCGAAGGTGTGCAGCCAAATCACACGCCGTCCCAGTTCAACCGCCTCCGTGAATAACTTCGGCCGGGCGGTGAGGGGAATCCGCAGGCCGGGCTGGACCAGGTCTTTTTGAAACCGTGCCGTATAGGCTGGGTTGGCCGCAACGGCGGCGAGGTACGCGAGAAAGTCCTCGGCCGTCACGGGCTTCTTGTACTTTGTCTTGAGGAACTCGAGTAACTTGGGCGGCAGGTTCGGTTGTGTCGCGCCGGCGTCGCGCCAGAGCGGAAAGACACGGCCGCTAAATGAGCCTTTGTAGTGGTGCTTGTCTGGAGGTAGCCCAGTGAATGTGAGAGCCGGTCCGGATATCGGAGAGTGTGCCATCAATGCCGTGAGATATACCTGTTTTTCAGAATTTGATTCCCATAGTGCTATGTTTGGCTGAGTGATGACGCGAGGATCTGGGATGATCCATTGTCGGTCGAAACTTCGATTTCCATAACGCACTGGTGGTAAACAAGGTCGCGTTTCCTGAGACAATGGCACAGAGCGTGATTCGTTCCCGGCTAAGCTATACTGAACGACCGAGTCGATGTGGCGATCCGATGGGATTCCCCCGCGAAGCGTTGGATGAAAAAGTGCCATCTTCTCTTCGGGTTTCGCTCTGATAAGAGTTTGCCAACGCTTCTTTAGAGAATCGGCGTCTGGGGCGATGACCCATACTCGCATTGGTTGCACACCTGAGCCGTTATAGGCGAACAGCTCGTCGAGCATCGGAAATGTCGCCCATTGACCAGTGGCGGCAGGCAGAAAGGACGCTCGCCAGTCGCTCGAACAATCCTGCCAGACCTTCGATCCCAGCGTGAGCCTGCCCAAAGCTTCAAACTTCGCCTCACGCTTGCCGGCTGGCAACGCTGTATACGTGACCACGGCCGGCTTGTCAGCCGCCTTTCCCTTCGAGCGCGCCGCCAGCACGATGCAGACCGGTTGCTGCACGGCTTGAAAGATTCGCGTCGGCACATCGGGCTGATGACCTTCGGGCGAGCAGTCGATCACCCAGATGCGGTCGGCCTTGCGTCGCAGATCGTCGCGCATTCGCTGAAACCCGGGGCCGTTCAGGAACCCGGCGACGGTGATGAAGCAAACGATGCCGGTGTCGTTCTTGGGATCGTGATCGAAGACCTTCCAGGTGGCCCAGCGCCAGAAGTAGACGTAAAGGTTGCGCAGATGCTTGGCATGAGCGCCCACGCCCCAATCGGCCGGCGGAATCCAGTCGTCCAGCAAGCCGCCGCGCCCGGCGGCGTAGCTTCCTTCCTCGATCCAGCCCCCACGTCCCCTGGCCTTTTCCTTGTACGGCGGGTTGCCGATCACGACGGTGATCGGCTCCTTCCGCTTGATCTCGTTCGCCTGGAGCCGCGATTCCGAGATCTTTCCATACAAGGAGCCGAGCGACTCGACTTCGGCGTACGGACTGCCCAGCGTGTCGGTGACGAACATCCGCGGCGTGGTCCGCGGCGGCTTGCCGATCAGCTCGATCAATTCGGCATAAATGCGGAGCTGGGCGACCGCGAACGGGCCGAGCTGCATCTCGAACGCGATCAACCGACTGATCGCCGACTCGATGGCCTGAGGCACGGCTCCCTCGCCCTGGTCGCTCTCGACATCGGCGGCGATGCGGCGGAGCACCCCCAGGATGAATGTGCCCGTCCCCACGGCGGGGTCGGCCAGCGTGACGTCCGCAGAGGCCAGTCCGGCGCTTCGGCCAAAATGCCGGCGCAGCACGTCGTCCACGAGACGAATCATCGGCTCGACGACTTCCGGCGGTGTGTAGTACGAGCCGGTGAGCTTACGCAGAGTGTTGTCGTAAACGGCCAGAAAGTCCTCGTAGAAATAGAGCCAGGCGTCTGGCTTTCCCTTGCTGACGACCTGCCAGTTCACGGCGTCGAGCACGCGAACCAGTGCGTTAAGCGACGTCTTCAAGGTCGCTTCGTTGTCGACCTCGTCCGTGAGCAGACGCAGGGCCGCGCCGATGAGGGAGTTCGTCTTGCCGAGTTGCTTGCCCACCTGATCCAACCCATCGGCAAGCCGGATGTCGCTCGATCGGGCCATCAACAGCCCGAAGGTGACGGCCTGCGCATACCCGTCGGCGAATTGCTGATCGTTTGCTTCAGGAAAGAGGAGTTTCCGCCAGTCGGCGGCGAGAGCGGTGAGTGCCGGACTCTTCTCGGCCAGTTGCTCGGTGACTTCATCGCGCAGCAGGCGGCACAGCCGTGCCGAGACCTTGGCAAGATCCGCGGCCGTCTTCGGCGGAAACGGTTCCCAGCGAAGGAAATTGTCAAACCGCGCGACCAGTTCGGGCGGGGCGGCGAGTTTCGATCCCGATGTTTCAATGTCGCCCTGCAGCTCGACGATCGAGCCGACCAGTTCACCGTTTTGCCAGAGACTGAACGAATTGCCATCGGTGTACAGCAGGTTGGGCAAGGATTTCAGTTTCTCCCATTGTTCCTTGTCGTGCCCTTTGTATCGGCGCGGGTCGGAGCCCTTGCCAGGAGCCTTGACTTCCACGAAGCCCACAAGCACGCTTCGAACTGTGATGGCATAATCGGGTCGCGTCTTGAGCGTGGAGAGACTCGATTCGCCGACCGCCGCCAGCCACTCCCGTTTGAAACCACAGAGTTCCGCCATATCGGCGAATAGCCCTTCCAAAGGAGCCCGGAGCTGGTCCTCGGGCTCCCCGGTCGCACCTGGATTGGAGAGCTTCGCTTTCGCGTCGGCTCCGAATCGGACAATCGCGGATTTCAGGTCAAGCATCTCGCATCACCCGGGGACTCAGTGGCAACGGTTGCGTACCGCGATGATTCGACGATTCGATCGATCTCGAGTAGGCCGGGGTCGCGGTGTCGACTCTTCCGTTCCCTACAAAGTACAAAGTCTGGATCATCGCACCAGAGAGACCTCTTCGACCCCCTGAGTCTGCTCGACCCGACTCCCGCGAACGACCGTCCGAAATCCGCCTGATCCCGCCTCCAGCAACTTCCGACCATAAACAACGACAAACACGCCCGCACTTTGTCAATCCGACCCTCCATCGCCATAAGGAACCATTCACTCGGCCCGGCGCGAGACGTGCCCCACACTGGCCCGCAAGGTCCGCCTAATCCCTGCAACGCAACGTTCGCGCGCACAAAACCGTCCGTACTTCCTCGTTCCGCGATTGAGGTGTCGCCCGCACAGTCGCTGTAATCGTCACAACGCAACCTTCGCGCGCCGAATCTTCCGCCTCGCCGCCTCGTCGGGCCCGATCGAGCGGCTAGTGGCGACCGTCGCCGCCTGTCTACAATTCCGCTTTCGTGGAATCCTTCAACAGCCTCCAGAGTCGGGACAAACTGGCATGACGGCAGGGATCGACGACATAGCAACGCTGCGCCCCATTCAGGAGGTCGCCGCCGATCTGGGCATCTCCGCCGACCACCTTGAACCATTTGGCCGTGACAAGGCGAAGATCCGGCTCGACGCCCTGAACTCGGCGGCGCGGCGGCGCGGGCCTGGCAGGCTGATTCTGGTCTCGGCCGTGACGCCGACGCCCGCCGGCGAGGG
>JBGSYY010000610.1:0-3939 GCA_041750675.1 Isosphaeraceae bacterium
CCCGACACCACCGGATCCCGCCAGGGGAGCTTGCGGATCCAGCCGAACAGGCCCGTGCCGCCGACGCGCAGGAGGGCGCGGCGGGTGACACCCAGGTTGACGTCGCACAGATCCTTACCAGGACGGCCGGGAATCATGAGCATGTGCAGTGGCTCCTTAGAAAAAGCGGGGGTGGCAGGTGCTGAGTATCAGTAATCGAATTCACTCAGGATTATGGCCATAGCCAATCCAACAGAGCTTACATATCGACTTCCTCTACAAATGCACATAGTTACTACTTCCATAGCTGTGACAGTAGGAACCAAAGGCTTAATAGGAAGATTCCAATCACAATCGGTTTCGAAAAGAATACTCGTCCACGACCAGCGACGTGCTGAGGCTTACTCGATTCTTTGGTCCTAGCCGATCGTTGCCGTGACTTCTTAAGCGGCGATACTTCTGAGGCTCTCGTGGGGGAGGTGCTCCGTCTCTGCAAAGCGATGTCCCCTTTTGTTGCGGACCTCGAGAAAACCTCGGCGAGTACGACAGGTATACTCACATTCCGACCTTCTAAGACCTTTTTCACGCGCGCCGTATACTTGCAGCCACCATCCAACAGTTGAGCAACACGCGGTGCATACTCCTCAGGCAGATAACCAATCATGGCATTGTTCTCAAGTACAATTGCTATAGCATGTTTGCTGTACTCATTGTCGACCTCGCGACTAAAGAAGACAGGCATATCCACATCAACCTGCTCCTCGACAATCAGATTTCTACCTTCATACTGCACGCCGGCCACCATGAAATCCAACTTCAATAGTGGGCGATTGTGCACTTCCTGACCCTTAAAACTCCGGATTAGGTTTGCCTTGCCCCGAAGTTCCTGATCCTCTCGGCTAAGCCGTCTCTGCTCAGCACCGTCTCGCTCTAACGGAGGCAATACTCTCTGAATCGCTTTTAGGAGATGCTTGCGCTCGGAATCGTCAATGTGACCATCTGCAAGAACCTTGCCGATTGTATCGACCAGATGTTCGATCGCGGGAATCTCCAAATGACGATTGTCATCGATCCAGCGACTGAGCTCGGAGATCTCGGTATCAGAAAGTGCTCCATCGTGAGTTATAGCCTGGCAAAGTGAGTATAATTCTGCGCCAGCCACAGTGCTAAGCTGACTGATGGTGAGCGAGAGTCGTCGCTTTTTGACTGGATCTTCAGCAGCAGTGGACATCGGTGCGATCCTGGGTACTCAATATCAGTGGAAGCGAACCTCGTTGAATCTAGTGATTGAAGAGGAATGCTGGGCTGTTGATGAGGGCCCAGGCGAGATCCTGGGCGGCGGTGAGGCGGCGGGCGGCGGCCTGGGTGACGCTTTGGTCGAGGTCGGTGCGCAGGCGGGCCAGGATGGGGTCGAGGGGGACCGGCTGCTTGGCGGCTTCGAGATCGGCCCTGAGCTGCCTGAGCTTGGGATCTTCGGGGAGGGGGGCCTTGGCGACGTTGAGGGCGTTGGCTTTGGCGTTCCAATCGGTGTCGATCTTGCGCCAGTAGGTGGTGAGGGTTTCGTTCTGGGCGGCGGAGCGGACTTCCGGCGCGGTGGCCAGGATGGTTCGGTATTCCTCGGGGAGACCGAGGCCGAGGGGTTTGGCGACGCGGGTCACGGAGAGGCGGAAGCGGCCGAGGGTCCAGGCTTCGTTGAAGCGGTGGTGGATTTTGAAGACGAGGCGGGTTCCGCCGGGGTGGCCGAGGTTTTCGGCGGTTTCGAAGGTGGCCCAGTGGGTGGTGCCGATTGCCGGGGAGAGAGCCCAGCCGTTGCCGGGATTGCTGGAGACGCCATCGATGGCCTGATCGATGGGGAGGTTGGCCTGGCTGAAGTCGGCGAGGGGGGTGACCAGCTTGACGGGTTTCGCCTCGTCGGCCTTGTCCCTGGGGGCGGCGGTCAGCTCCAGTTCGTTGAGGACGAAGTTGCCATCGGCGGCGCGGCCGGGGCCTTTGCTGGGGAGGCGGTCGTCGGCGATGACTTCGAGGCGGAGGCCGGTGATGTCGGTGAGATCGGTTTCGGCGACGATGGTGATTTCGCCGTTCTTGTTTTCGCCGGTGGCGAGGATGGAGCCGTCGGGGAGGATTTCCAATTTCGCGCCGCTGGTGGCGGACATTTCCTTGGGCGTGAGGGTGGCCCAGCGCTCCTGGGTGGATTGGGCTTTTTCCCAATCGGCGAATTTCTGGGCGAGCGGGCCGGTTTGGTAGTCGGTCAGCTCCTTATCGAGCTGGGCGATTCTGGCGGTGCGCTGGGTTTCGGCCTCGACGAGGCGTGGGGCCAGCTCCTGCTCGTGGGCGGAGAGGGCGGCCTGGGCGGTGAGGATGGCGGCTTCGCGGTCGCGTTCGAGCTGGGGACGACGGAGGGCGAATTGAAGCTCGCGTTCGGAGACGGCCTCGGCGAGTCGGCGGTGGTCTTCGTCGACGGATTTGACGATGGCCAGGCACTCGGTGATTTCGGCATCGCTCGCGGGGCGGTTGAGGATGCGGACGAAAAGCTCGTTGATGAGGGCGTTGTCGTCGGTTTGGGTCTGGACGAGCCTGGAGAGTTGGGATTCGGGGTCGGCGATGGCCTCGGCGAGGGTGGGGCCGCTGACGAGGGCCATGACGGGACCGAGCTGGAGGCCGGAGGTGCGTTCGCACTCGCAGGAGCTTTCGCGAGCGGGGCGACCGAAGGTGGTGAAGAAGCCGCTGGGCAGCTCGACCTCGCTATCGGGGAGTTCGGCGGCGCGGGTGCCGGGGGGAACGCCGGGGATCTTGGAGACGGAGCCGGTGACGCGATAGATGCTGTCGTAAAGCACCTCGGCGGGGAGGCGGCGGGCGAGGGCGTGGGAGAAGTTGGTCTTGTCGTCCTTGTTGAAGGCGTTGGTGGCGACCGAGAGTTGATAGGCGCGGGAATTGGTGATGAGGCGGAGGATGTGGCGGGCGTCGAAGCCGCTTTGGATGAACTGCTCGGTGAGGTAGTCGAGAAGCTCGGGGTTGGAGGGAGGGTTGCCGGCGCGGATGTCGTCGAGCGGTTCGATGATGCCGACGCCGAAGAGGTAGCCCCAGAGGCGGTTGACGTAGCTGCGGGCGAAGTAGCGGTTTTCCGGAGAGGTCATCCAGGAGGCGAGTTCCTGGCGGCGGGTGGCGTTTTCGGTGGTGGGGTGAGGGGTGGGGTAGGGGAACCTGGGTTCGGTGATTTCCTTGGTGCGATCGTGGATGACGTCGCCTTCGCCGCGATCGACGACCTTTTCGAAGAGGGGTTTCGCGCCTTCGACGGCGGTGCCGCCGATGTTGCGGCCATCGGAGGCGGGGTCAGGGTCGAGGCCGACGCGAGCGAAGTAAGCGGCGGTCTGGTAGTATTGATCCTGTGTCCACTTTTCGAAGGGATGATCGTGGCACTTGTTGCAGTTGAACCGCACGCCCAGGAAGAGCTGGGTGGTGTTTTCCATGGTGGCGGCGGGTTCGCGGAGGATCTTGAAATAAGAGGCGGCGGGGTTTTCCTTGTTGGAGCCGCTGGCGGTGAGGATGGATCGGACGAACTGGTCGTAGGGGACGTTTTTTTCGATCTGATCGCGAATCCAGGCGCGGAAGGCGACGGCGCCTTCGACGCCGAGGAACTTGCGATTGACCTGGAGGAGGTCGGCCCACTTGTTGGTCCAGTATTCGACGAACTCGGGGCTGCCGATGAGTGTTTCGATCAACTCCTGGCGCTTGAGCCTGGTGTCGCGGGTGTCGGCGAGGAAGGTGCGCACGAAGTCGGCGGTGGGGGGTAGGCCGGTGAGATCGAGGCTGACGCGGCGGAGGAAGTCTTGATCGGAGCAGAGATCGGAGGGCTGGATTTTCATGCGTTGCCATTTATTTGAGACCAGCTCATCGATGCGGCCCCAGGCGGGGGCGTCGTGCCAGGCGAAGCCGGTGCGGTCGCCCATGACGGTGACGGTG
>JBGSYY010000611.1:0-1735 GCA_041750675.1 Isosphaeraceae bacterium
CCTGCCGCGACCATCGCCAGGTTCCAGGCCGAGGAACCGCTGCGGCGTACGGCGTGGGTGCGGCTGCTAAACCGGCGAAACCAGGCGATCTGGCGATCGGCGTCGGGCTCGAAATTGGTGGGAAATCCAGTTGCGATCAGCGAGGTTTCCAGACGATCGGAGCGGCTGACGTGGAGCGTCTCGCCGTTGCGTTGCGCGCCCAATCCTCGCGCGGCAAGAAACATCTCCTCGCTGGAAGGTACGTAGATCGCGGCCGCGGAGAGTCGCCCGTTCCATTCGAAGCCGATCGAGACGCACCAGGGCGCGACGCCGTGCGCGAAGTTGATCGTGCCGTCGAGAGGATCGACGATCCAGCGGCCCGGCTTGTCCGGATCGTCGCGCACGCCTTCCTCCTCGGCCAGCAGGGTGTGGTCGGGAAAGGCGGCGTGGAGGTGGGCGGCGATGGCGCGCTGGCTTTCGATGTCGGCTTCGGTGACCAGGTCAAACGGTGCCTTTTCGCGATAACCGATCTTGCGGAAGTGTCGAGCCAGGATCGCGCCGCCCACGCGCGCGGCTTGCTCGGCCACATCACGGCAGGCAATCAGAAAGGTGTGATCCGTCACCGGGGAAGGCTCCTGACAAACGGCTGAGATGGGTATTAACGAGGCCGAGCGCGGGGCTGGAGCAGGTCGCGCCAGGCTTGCTGACCGCGGGCGGTCGGCTCGTCGGGATTGTATCCCAAAGAGTCGCCCCGGTTGGTGGCCCGCATCAAATTATCGAGGGCCAGTTCCCGCACGCCGACATCGGGGTCGTCCAGGGCGCGGAGCAAGCTTGCTCGGATCATGTCGTCGGCCAGATCGGGGGCGTTGTAGCCGCGAATCAAGCTTTCGATCAATGGAGCGGAATCCGCGTCGCTCACGGACTTGGCCAGTTCCTTGGAGAGCCGCGCCGCCGGGGCGTCGCCCCGCGCCAGAACTTGCCGCAGCGTGACGATTGCCTCGCGCCGGACTTCCGGCTTGGCGGGCGTATGCAGGGCATCGATGATCAGGGAGTATTGTCCGATCGCGCCCAGGGCCTCAAAGGCGTATCGGCGAAGTTCCTCGGAGTCGGTGGTGCTGGCTTCGACCAGGCTGGTCAGCGGCGGCTTGTCGGGTTTGAAGAAGCGGAGAAACTGGCGGCCTCCTTCTTCACGATCGATGGATGGGCTGGTTTCGAGCACCCAATGGGGCGCGGGCTCGTCAATTCGCTCGCGCAGCTCGCCCGAAGCGGAAAACGCCAGAGTCGCCGGGCCGGTGACGGTGCGCGTGTTATCGCCCGCCGTCACGGTCAGATCGCCCTCGGTGAGGAAGACGAGCAGACCTGGCTCCGTGAATTTCGCCTGACCGGACTGCCACGATCGCGGACGTTCCAGTCCGACGGGAACGCCCGCGGCCAGTCCCAGTTCGATCGACGCGTTGTCGAGCGCAATGATGAGCCGGGCCAGTTGCGAGCGAGGTCGAGCGATAAAACGGCCTTCCTCAAGAGCGAGCGCTGTGGTCTCGGTGTCGGGCGGCTCAAGGATTTGCAGTCTGGTCCGATCCACGATCTGCATCTCCAACGATCCGAACTGGAGCGTCGATCGAAACGGTTCCAGACCGAGGATGGTCGCGTCCGGTGTGAGTGGGGAACCTGCCTGAAGCCGCTTCCAGGGCGACTCGTTATCCACCCTTTCGACAAGCAAACCCGGCCCGGCGGCGACCGTTCCGGCAACGCCGGG
>JBGSYY010000612.1:0-2488 GCA_041750675.1 Isosphaeraceae bacterium
GCCGCCTCGCTCTCCGAAATGGGATACGGAACCCGCCCAAACCGCTCCTGAACCCACCACGTCGCCAACGCCAGCACAAGCGCCGTCCACACCACCCCCGCCAGCCTCAACCAACGCGTCGCCGGCAGCCAACCCGCAAACCGCCACAGCCGCGACGCCCCCACCAGCCCCGCCGCCAACCCCGCCGCCACATAAGGCGCCGTATAACGCACATGATGCCAGTCCACCGTCCCCATCATCCGCATCGCCCACCGACCCGTCACCAAACTCCACAGCCAGGGCAACGCGATCAACAAAACCCGAGGCGCGGCCCCCGCCAGGAGCATCCACGGCCCCAGCCCCAGCAACACCACTTGCAAGATCGCCCACGCCAGCTCCAGCCACCCCGGCCGGCCCCCGCCAAACTGACCCAGATACTGCTCCGGCGTATTCCAACCCGCCGTCGCCACCAGAAACCCGAAAAACAGCACCAGCATCCACCCCAGCCCCACAAACCAAAGCACCGCCGCCCACCAAAACCGCGACGGCGCCGAATCCCGCACCCTCGGCGGGATCACCGCCAGCGAGGCCACCAAAAGCGCATACTCCTGCCGACACGCCAGCAACCCCGCCACCCCCACCGTCGTCCACCCAATCGACCGCTCCCGCACCCCGCGCACCGCCCACAACACAAACGGCACCCCAAGCTGCAGCTCACGAAAATCATTCCACGCCAGCGGCCAGATCAACGGCGTCAACAACACCAACGGCACCGCCACCAACCCCGCCCGCGTCGATCGAGTCTCCGACCGCACCAACCCATACGCCGCCGGCACCACCAGCCAGAAAATCACCGCCTGAACCCCCAGCAACATCCGAGGATCAGGCCACAGAAGGTAAATCGGCAGCAGCAAATACCGGATCGGCGCCAGGTAGTTCGTCTTCCACGCCGAAGGCCCCTCCGTCGCATACGCCGCCAACGGCCGGACCGAAATCACTCCGTCCCCACGCACAATCGACCAGAACCACTGGTTGTAATACGCCAGATCCCACGACCACCCTGACCGAAACAGGCGGTATCGCTCAAAAGATTGATCAATCGTCAGAGCCATCACCCCAACCGTCACCACCCCCACCAACACCGCTCCCCGCCAGGCCCCAGGCCAGGTAACCGGCTCGCGCGCAGGAAGAGAATGGTGCATGAACTCTCGGTGGGTAGCGCCGCGTGATCATCAATCTCCGTCTCAGCACGAGTTTCGCGTATCCCCACTCCTGCGAGAAGGGGTGACGACTCCAGAATCTCTCCTGGCTCAGGAGGCCCATCCACCCACTCCCGCGAGCCAAACCCACGATGCCCCCACTCTCCCCTGCCAGTAATCCGCGCCCCCTCCGTCTCTCTCACCCCCTCCCACTCGTGCATCCCAACCCCGCTCCAGTACGATCGTCTCGATAGCACCCGTTCAACACCGGGCCCAAAATAAGCGATGGCCGATCCCATCCCCGGTCAGGTTTTCAGTAAATGTATGATCATGTGCAAGAAGAGCGTCGCGCCAACAACCGATAATCGTACCGGGACCGCTGGTGGGTGTTTGTGGAGCCGAGAGCGACGTTTAGGCCGGAACTTGAAGCGATCGACTCGTATACCGCAACATCCCGAACAGCTATTGAGCTTCAGACAGTCCCGTTCCGCTCATGTCATCCCCGCGCAGGCGGGGATCCATAGGATTCACCGCTCTCGCACTGTGGATCCCCGCCTGCGCGGGGATGACTTCGGGCAAACTCGTATCGGAACCGAACAAGCCGAGGGTCAATAAACACAGTCTGTTCGTAATCGTGCTCCCCGCCGACCAGGCCCAGGCCATCCGCGCCGCCTTGGCATCCCCCATCTGAGGCCGCAACAAGGCCACCGGGGCCCGACGGCCGAACCACGACATGAGGGCCCGACCTTTTTAACGCCTTGCCAATCCAATCCCCGCGATCCCCATGCCACTCCCTAACGCCCTCCAAGCGACCATCCCCGAGGCCAAGCTACGCCTCTACCTGCTCGACACCGAGCACCCACGCGGAGGCCCCAAGGCCCGCTTGCTCATGGCTCTCGGCTATAATCCATTGGGATGGCAACGGCTCGAATTCGACCTACGAACCCAACACTTGAACCTCGAACCCCTCTCCGCCGAGCAATCCCCCTACGGAATCCAGTATGTGATCGAAGGGCCGATCCTGACCCCCTCCGGCCGAACCTACCACTTCCGCAGCGTCTGGCAGATCGATATCGACACCGACACCCCCAGGCTAATCACCATGGTCCCGAGCAACTCGCCATGACCCTTCCCCTCTACCGCGACGTGATCCTGACCACCGACCTCCCCGAACATCACCTCTGCGCCGGCGATGTCGGCACCGTCGTCGATCACCACATCGCACCAGGCCGCGAACAGGGATACAGCGTCGAATTCTTCGACCTCACCGGACGCACCGTCGCCGTCGTCGTCCTCCCCGCCTCCGCCCT
>JBGSYY010000613.1:0-2857 GCA_041750675.1 Isosphaeraceae bacterium
CTTCCAGATCCAGGTCGAAATCCCCTACCAGCAAATGGACTCCGCGGCCGCCGTCGGTGCGGTCGATCCAGCGGCCCGTCCAGCCCCTCATCCGGGAACTGCGACCGTGCCATCGGTGAGGGAACCGAGCGCGGCGGCAGCGGTCATGACGCCGGCGTCTGCTCCGATCGCGGAGCCAGTGACTCTGCCGGTGGCGGCGGCTCCGCCTGAGATTCAGGAGACTCCTGTGAGCCAGCCGGCTCCAGCAGCGATCGTCGAGGAAGATTCGAACACGGCCCCGGCAACTGAGACGGTGGAGCTGCGTGAGCCTGTGATTCAAGCAACGCCAGTAGCGGCGGAGGTCACACAACCGATCTCAAGCCCGACCATCGAAGCGGCTGTGATTGACGTGACGACCGAAGCGGCTTCCGCTCAGGTTGCATTGGCGGACGCGCCGGAGATCGTAGCGCTCGAGCAACCGGCGAGGATTGCCGTCGAGACGGTCCGGCTGGAGACGATGCTCGACGAGGTGAACGCAGGACAGCCGACAACCTTAAAAGAGCCGGCGATGGACTCCAGTGCCGCGACGATCCCTGCCATGGTCGCAAGCCAGAGCGTGGTGACGCGCTCCTCGGCCCTGGTGGCGAGTGCGGCCGTGTCTCGGGCCGAGCCGGTGGTCATCTCGGACGTGGCAACGGGTTCGCCGCTGTTGGTCGAGGTGACGGAGCCGTTGGCGAAGCCGGAGACTCCTGTCGCAGTAACTTCCGTGTCCGCACCCCGGGCGGAAGTGGTTGAGGAGCCTGTCGTCGTGGCCGATGCGGTGAGCGGTTCGCCGCTGTTGGTCGAAGTGAGCGAAGCGCAACCGATGCAGGCCGAGGTTCTGACGACGCCATCGGCTGCCCTGGCAGATCCACGGAGTGGCGAGGAAACGGTCGTGATTTCGGACGTGGCGACCGGTTCGCCGCTGTTGGTGGAAGTCTCCGAGGCGGGTCGAGAATCGGAAAGCAGCTCAGTCGTGAAACTCCTTCCAGAGCCGCCCGCGTTGGCTCCACTGGGTGAGGGGGAGCCGATGGAACCGGTCGTTGTGATCGCCCAGCCATCGGCCTCCGAGGCGGAAAATACATCGAGCTTGCTGGCCGACCCGTTCGCGAACCTGCGGCTGCCTGGATCGGCAACGACGCCCGGTGCGGGCCGTGTGTCGTCGAACGTGGCGGAGGCACCGTCGAGGTCGAATCGGGTCGAGCCGTTGACGTATGCCGCCGAGCCGGCAAACCGCGTCGATCTGCTGCCGGAAGGCGGAACGATCCCGGCATCGCCTTCAGCGCTGATGTCTCGGCCGGTGGAGGTGGCGACGGCCAAGAAGCCTTGGTGGTCGCGCGGTCGAAGTCGGACGCCGTTGGTGCGTCCGTGGCGCGGCGGTGCCACCGCCGAACTGCCTGCACCCCGGTTTCCCGCGGGTTATTACGCGACTGCGGCGACTGCGGACGCCGCGCAGGTCACGAAACCTGAAATGGAACGAGAAGCCGCAGGTTCGTTGCCTGGAGTGGCTATTGCAACCACCCACGATCACCATCACCAACACGCGACGAACGAGGCAGCCGAACCACGGCCGTCGCTGTCGAGCCGCGTGGCGTCGATGTTCAGCCCGAAGCCGAGTGGGCGGCCCCTGGAAACGGAGAGCCTACTCGAAGACTCGCATCGAAAGATGACAGGCCCCGCGCCTGCGGCGGCACCGCCGCGACCGGTGGCCAAGGCCACGGATGGGACGTGGTGGCGCCCACGCTTGCTCGACCGTCTGCGTGGCGTAAGCGAGTCGAAGGCGGACGAACGCCTGTCGTTGACCTCAGACGATGCCGCCGAGCCGGGCAATCTCACGGAGCGGCGGTAGGTCGTCGAGAGTGTCGTTGCGGGTGGCCTCGGCAAAGCGTCGAAGCGTCAGCTCCAGATGGTCGGCCAGCTC
Organism: Isosphaeraceae bacterium; assembly: GCA_041750675.1. Taxonomy (GTDB): domain Bacteria; phylum Planctomycetota; class Planctomycetia; order Isosphaerales; family Isosphaeraceae; genus BPJS01. The sequence goes on from JBGSYY010000613.1 coordinate 1,940, forward strand.
GGGATACTGGTCGATGACGTTGTTCTGATCCCAGCGGTCCTCGGGCTTGCGATAAAGCTCGACCGAGCGCTCGGGATCATCGGGGTCGGCGGCAAGGGGCAAGACAAGGTGCCAGTGGTGGGTGCGTACGGCGTATTCCTCGACATCCATGCCCATGCAGGCGTATTCGCGAATCATGGTGGCCTCGCCGTTCAGCAGAGGCAGCCAGCTCTTTCCGTGCAAGGGGCGGTTTTCGTCGTCGGCCGTCGCGATGGCGAGAGCGTCGAGGATGGTGGGCAGCATATCGACAGGCTGCACGAGCGCGCGATGGCGTCGCCCCCCGCCGACCGCTCCGGGCAGGCGGATGATGAGCGGGGTGTGGATCAGCTCCTCGTAGAGCCAGGGCCGGAAGCGGCGGACGAAGCCATGCTCGCCGAGCGGCTCGCCCTGGTCGGCGGTGAAAATCACGAGTGTGTCGTCCAGCCGACCCAGACGCTGAAGTGTGTCGAACAGACGGCCAAGCTGTGCGTCGAGCAGGCTGACACAACCGGCATACGTGCGGCGGAGCCGGAGTAGCTCGGTCTCGGTGAGTTCCTCGCCGACGACGCCCGGAGGCACGTCAATCAAAACCCGCTCGTCGCCGAGGTTGAACGCGGCCTCGTCGCCGAGCATCTCCGCGGCGAGATCGCCTTCCTCGTCGGTCTCGAACTCGTCCGGCTCGACCGTGGCATACATGTCGCGATACGGCTGGGGCGGGTCCCAGGGTCCGTGGGGCGTGAACAGGTCGAGCCAGAGGACGAACGGCTGGACGTCGGGCGGCGCGTCGTGGCGGTCGAGCCAGTGGATGGCGGCGTCGACGGCGCGAGCGACGTTGGTGGTGGCTGGGTCGCGGTCGAGGCCGAGCGCGGCGCGATTGCGGAGAAACTGCGACCAGCGGCT
>JBGSYY010000614.1:0-1732 GCA_041750675.1 Isosphaeraceae bacterium
GCGCGGCCAGGACGCGAGCGGCGAGTCGAAGGCCGGTCGCGGTGACGTTTGCATTGCGGGGGTCGCGGGGTGGCGTGGCGGCGTTTGTGAGTTGGTCCTCGATCCGATGCCAGACGAGATGGGAGAAGTCAGTCGGTCGGCCGCTGGCCTCCCAGTTTTCCAGTTCCAGGGCGGCCCAGCGCAACCAGGGGGTTGAGGCGAGCCGATCAACGCGTGTCGCATTGCGGAGGTGCTCGGCGGCGGTTCGGTAATAGGGCTCTGCGGCGGCGTAGGGATCGGCCGAAGGCGATTGCATCCGCGATCGGGCCAGCGCGATCTCGGCGTCCGCGCTGGCTAGGTTCTCGACCATTCGGTGATAGGGAAGCATCGTGCCGAGATAACTGCCCAGGAGGGCGGCGGTCGCGGCGACAAGGCCGAGAGTTCCAATTCGGCCGTCGGCCTGTCGGACCAGGCTGCACGACTGATCTGTACGGAGATTCAGGGCGAGAGCAATGGCGATCCAGAGCATCAAGGCGACGGGCGCGAAGGCGATGCCGCCGGAGACGAGGAGATTGACGATCATGGCGGCCGCGCCTGCGGAGAGGCCGGCGGAAAGGGTTCGATCATCGAGGCTGGAGACGATATTGAGTGCGAGACTGGCGGCGATCAACCAGCCGGCAGTAAGAATCATCCAACGGGAAAGGTCTCCCTCAAACGGATTGAGAGATGTGGCGAAGGGGCCGAGGTCGGGCCGGAACGCGATGGCGGCCGCGATCGCGGCCAATACCCAGGGCCAAAGGCGAGGCGTGTGGACGGGTATGTTGGTCGTGACGTGGATGTTTTTCGCGTACCAGGGTCGAAACAGAGCGGTCGCGGCGAGCGAGAGGGTAACCATTAAGGTGAGCAGGGCGGGTAGACCTGCGGTGGTCCAGACGTCGAGAAAGAGATTATGTGGGTCGCTAATGGTCTCGCTCGCTCGCTCCAGCTTGTGCTTCATGTAGGCGCCGCCGAAGTTGCCGGGACCGAGGCCCGACCAGACCACTCCCGGTTCGTTCGCCAGGATCTTCCAGGTGCCGAGCACGTATTCCCAGCGATAGCTGAGGGATTTGAGCGACTCGGAAATGACTTGGCGGTCGAGTTGGCCCAGTTGCCAGGCGGCGGCTGAGAGGAGGCCGATGAGCGTCGTGAGACCGGCGATTGCGAGGAATGCACGTCGCCAGCTTCCCGCGAGGCGGGCGAGCAAGAGCACCATCCCGAACGCAAGGCCGAGATAGCCACCTCGGCTCTTTGTCAGCAGGAAGATGATGAGCATGACGAGAATCATCGGCACCGCGGCAAGCCAGCGGGCGCGGCGACCGGCTGGATCGGGGCTGGCGAGCGAGCCACCCAAGACAAGCAATGGAACAAGAAGCACGCCGGCGAGTGAGTTGGTCAGCGCATAAACGGATGTCGGCTCGCGAGAGCCGAGCAGGCGGTCCTCGAACTGGCGGCGGGCCGCGGGTTCGTCGGGTAGACCTACCTGACGCAAAGCCGCCGATGGATTTTCCAGATAGAGCCGGCGAGTCTCGGGCTGAAGCACAGTGACCTGATACGCCCCGTACAAGGCAAGCGCGACGCCGAGGGCGACGAGAGCGGCGATCCAGGCGTGCTGTTCACTGCGGCTGACCGCAAGCCAGCGGACGGCGAGATAGGTGAGGGCGACGCCTCCTCCGTCCCAAGCGAGATTTTGGGCCACCCGGCCATCGGCCGCGCG
>JBGSYY010000615.1:0-8205 GCA_041750675.1 Isosphaeraceae bacterium
CGGCTGGCTGGGTCGCTGGCGCGTGCCGGGGTGACGGTCGTCTCGGGTCTGGCTCGTGGCATTGACGCGGCGGCACATCGCGGAGCGTTGCAGGCGGGAGGGCGAACGATCGCGGTTGTGGCGAATGGGCTTTCCCAAACCTATCCCCCCGAACACGAGGAATTGTCGGCCGAGATCGCTGGGGCGGGAGCGGTTCTGAGCGAGATGCCGATGCGTCAGGATCCCATCGCGGCGCTCTTCCCGCAGCGCAACCGGGTGATCTCGGGGCTGAGTTTGGGAGTTTTGATCGTCGAGGCGGCGTTACGAAGTGGTTCGCTACTGACGGCCCGGCATGCGATGGAGCAGAATCGCGAGGTTTTCGCGGTGCCGGGACCGATCGACAGCCTGGCGAGCCGGGGATGTCATTCGTTGATCCGTGACGGAGCGAAGCTGGTCGAGAACGTGGACGACATCCTTGAGGAACTGGACCCCGAGATGCGTGCCCGGGTGGTCGAAGCGCCTGCGTTAGTGCCTTCGAGTTCGGAGCCGAAGGGGATTCGTACCGCGGTCCTGAATGAACAGGAGCGGAACGTCCTGGAACGGTTGGATACCGTCCCGCGTGGCGCGGATGAGCTGATCGTCGCTTCGGGGCTGACGGCGTCGCAGATCATGGCGACGTTGAGCATTCTGGAAATGCGGCGGCTCGCGCGGCGCGTTCCGGGCAATTTGTTCATTCGCGTCTAAACGGGTAGGTGAGGGAGGCTTGGTGGACGGTCGGCAGGTTTCGAGCGGAATCTCATCAACAGACGCGAACGCGTGGATGGAATCCGAACGCGCGGGGTGGGTCGAGGCGGGGACGCTGCGCACGTTGACCGCGCGGGGGCGGGCGGGGACACCCTGGGTCGAGACCTTGGACGGGGAGAAACTGCTGGGCTTCGCCTCGAATGATTACCTGGGGCTGGCCGGTGACCCACGGGTGATCGAATCGGCGATCGAGGCGATACGCGCCTATGGCTGGGGAGCGGGGGCAGCGCCCCTGGTGACGGGCTGGACCGCCTTGCACGAACGCCTGACGTGCGAGATTGCTGAGTTTGAGGGCGCGCAGGCGGTGGCGTTGTTTTCGAGCGGATACGCGGCAAATCTAGGCGCGATGGCTGTGCTTGCCTCGGCGGGCGACGTGGTCGTTCTCGACCGCCTGGCGCATGGGAGCCTCGTGGCGGGGGCACGGCTGAGCGGAGCGCGGATCCGGGTTTTTCCTCATAATGACGCAAATCGGCTGGATGCGATCCTGGGACGGGAGCGTGGGCAGGCCCGCCGCCTGATCGTGGCGACCGAAAGCCTGTTCAGCATGGACGGCGACCTTGCGCCGCTGGGCGAGATCGTTGAGATCTGCCAGCGTCGCGGCGCGATGCTGGTGGTTGATGAAGCGCATGCCACGGGAGTGATGGGCCGATCGGGCGGCGGAATGATCGCGGACCTGGGGCTGGGTGATCGGGTGACCTTGCGCGTGGGAACGTTGTCGAAGGCGCTTGGCTCGATCGGCGGATTCGTGGCCGGTGATCGGCGGGTTGTGGAGCGGATCGGACAAGTCGCGGGATCGTTTCGCTATTCGACGAGTCTGCCCCCGGCGGCAGCCGCGGCGGCGCTTGCGGCGCTTGAGATCGTGCGTGAGGAACCCTCGCGGCGGGGGAGACTTCACGATCATGTGCGGTGGCTGGCCGGTGCTTTGTCTCAAAGGAACCTCGTCGAAAGGTTGCCGGCGGGGCCGATCATGCCGATTGTGGTCGGCGACTCACACGCGGCTCTGGGCTTGGCGGAGTCGTTGCGCGGCCGTGGTCTGCTCATTCCGGCGATCCGGCCGCCAACGGTGCCGATTGGATCGGCGCGATTACGCGTTTCAGTCTCAGCGGCCCATGAGCGGATTCACTTGGAACGATTGGTCGAGGCGCTCGATGCGGCTCGACCCCACCTCGACCGGGAGCGGACCTGATGAGTGGCTCGAAAGATGCGGCGATTGACTGGAAGGGTGTGCGTGAGCGTGAGTTTCCGGTCACGAAGCACTGGGCTTACTTTGATCATGCGGCGGTTTGCCCGCTCCCGTTTCGATCAGCGCAACGGCTCCGCGAATGGGCCGAGGAGCAGACGAACCACGGTGTCGTGAACTGGCTCGACTGGGAGCGGAAGTTGATTGGGCTGCGCCAGGGACTGGCTCGGTTGATCGGCGCGGGCGAGGATGAGATTGCTCTGGTCAACAGCACGACGATGGGTTTGGGCCTTGTGGCCGAGGGGTTCCCTTGGCGTTCCGGCGATAATGTGGTCACGTCGGCCGACGAGTATCCTTCGAATCTCTATCCCTGGATGAATTTGGCGGATCGGGGCGTGGAGGTTCGACTCGTGGAGAGCGAGAACGGGCGTGTTGATCAGGATGCCTTGGTCGGCGCGATCGACGAACGGACTCGGTTGTTGACGATTAGCCATGTGGAATTCGCGTCGGGGTTTCGCAACGATCTGGCCCGATTGGGCGAGGCGTGCCGAGGGAGGGGCGTGGCGCTTTGCGTTGATGCGATTCAGGGGCTGGGGCCGCTGGTGATCGACGTCGAGGCGATGCATATCGACTTTTTGTGTGCGGATGGGCACAAATGGTTGCTGGGACCGGAGGGGGCGGGTTTTCTCTATGTGCGACGCGATTGGTTCGACCGGATGCGAACGATCGGCGTCGGCTGGCATAGCGTGGTTGGGACGTACAACGATCCGCGATCGTCGTTTCAACTCAAGCCGAACGCGCAGAGGTGGGAGGGCGGATCGTTTGCGATGCCGGGGATGCAGGCACTATCGGCGAGTATCGAGCTGATCGAGGAGCTTGGCGCAGCGGCGGTATCGGCGCGAATCCTGGAGCAGGCGGCGCGTGGTCGCGAGCTGGCACGAAGGCACGGATGGTCGATCTTTGGACCGCTCTGCCCGGAGGAGGAGTCGGGTATCGTGGTGATCGAGCGAGTGGGCGTTGATCCGTCGATGTTTGTGGGGCGAGCGCGGCGTGAGGGCGTGGCACTTTGCGCTCGGCGTGGGCGTGTGCGACTTAGCCCGCATGTTTACAATAGCGATTATGATTTTGAACGGCTTGAGGAGCTGCTTCGGCTACCCACGGCCGGCTGAGTTGACTCCGCGTGGGGAGACCGTCGATGAATTCTTTGAGCCACACGGACCGGGGCGAATCAGCCGTAGATCGCGAGTCGAGACATGCCGTTTTCACGGGGACATTTGACCCCCTCACGTTGGGACATCTGGATGTCATCAAGCGGGGCGCGCGACTGTTCGACGGCCTCGTGGTGGCGATCGGCGTGAATCCGAACAAGGAAATGCTGTTTTCGGTCGAGGAGCGCGTGGAGCTGACGCGGCGTATTGTGACGCCGTGGCCGAACGTCACGGTTGAGCCGTTTCATGAGCTGGCGGTGCAATTCGTGCGTCGCAAGGGGGCGCGGATCATCTTGCGAGGCGTGCGTTCGCTCTCCGACATGGAGTACGAATTCAGCATGACGTTGACCAATTACCGGCTTGATCCGGAGGTCGAGACAGTTTTTTTGATGGCCGATGGCGAGTATTCGCACGTCTCCAGCAGCCTGATCAAACAGGTTGCCCGCTTCGGCGGGGCCGAGGCCGTTTCGCGATTCGTGCCGCCGGAGATGGTCCGGCCGATCATGGAGAAGATTGGGATGGGGCGGGCGTGAGGGCGGTCTTGTGCCGTTGATGCTGGGCTGATTCGCGGCCGAGCGCGTGAGGCCCGGAAGGAATGCAAGCCCGTGGTGAACACGATCGCCGCGTTACTGGTTCTGGCCGCCGGCTTTTATCTCCTAGGGTTGGGCATCGCGGCAATCGCAGCCCCTGGTCCCGCGATCCGGTTTCTGTTCGCGTTCGCCGGCTCCGCGCGGGTTCATTTCCTGGAGATAACGCTCCGGATCATTGCCGGTGTTGCTCTGGTCGTGCATTCGCCAAGGATGATGTTCGCTGAGCTGTTTCGGAATTTTGGCACGTTGCTTATCGGGACGAGTCTGGTGCTTGCGGTGTTGCCGTGGCGCTGGCATCGCCGATTCGCCGCCTAGGTGGTGCCGGTCGCGACCCGTCAATTGATGCTGATCGGATTCGTCTCTGTCGCACTGGGAATTTTCGTACTTGCGGCTGCTTTTGCCGGGGAGTCGCACTGACTCTGGACCGAAAGGACTCGCTGGGTTCAGTTCGACTGATGCCTTCCGTTCGAGAGCCGCGAGCGCAGGTATTGCGCCCGCGCCAAGTTGCGATCGTCGACCTCCAGATGTCGCCCCTGGATCTTTTGCAGGTGGGCGGGCTGGGTGTGGATGAATAGCTCGTTGACGGTGGGGATTTCGAGGTCGTCGATCAGCCCCAGATTGATTCCCATGCGCACGCTGGAAAGCAGGTGCATGGTTTCCTCGCTGGAAATTTGGTGGGCTGTTTTGAGCACGCCGTAGGCGCGACTGACTCGGTCGTGGAGGCCCTGGCGGCTGTTTTCGAGTAGATCTTTTCGTGCGCGGCGTTCGTAGTCGATGACCTGGGGGATGACGTCGCTGATTGTGCGGATGATCTCCAACTCGCTCTTGCCGAGGGTTTGCTGGTTGGAGATCTGGTAGAAGTCGCCGAAAGCCTGGGTGCCCTCGCCATAAAGCCCGCGAACGGCGAGGTTGATTTTCTGGAGGGCTCGAAAGACTTTCTCGATATCACGAGTTTGCACCAGGGCCGGGAGGTGGAGCATGACGCCGACGCGGATACCGGTGCCGACGTTTGTGGGGCAGGCGGTGAGATAGCCCATCTGGCTGTGAAAGGCGTAGTCGAGAGTTTCTTCGAGCCGATCGTCGAGCAGAGTGATCTGTTCCCAGACTTCGTTGAGCGAGAGGCCCGAGTGCATGACCTGGATACGAAGGTGGTCTTCCTCGTTGACCATTATTGAGAGGTTTTCTTGTGGGCCGATAGCGACTCCGCGTGGGCCTTCGGCGGCCATAAGCTCGCGAGAGATGAGCTGACGTTCGACGAGAAATTGGCGGTCGAGCGGGTTGAGGACGTGGACATCCTGGTAGAAGAGATCGGCCCCTGACTTGGCGATGGCTGCCTTAACTTCTCGCTCGATCTCGGTCTTATCGCCACGGCTGGCGCGGTTTGTGAACGGGTAGGTGGCGATGTTGCGAGCGAGGCGGATGCGCGAGCACATGACGATGTCGCTCTCGGGGCCGGAGCCGCGGAGCCACTCGCCGGAGGTACGTGTCAGGTCGTCCAAGTTCATGAAAGGGCATCCTTGAGGGCGTCGCGGATGGCGTCGCGGAGCTGCGCCGCTTCCTCGTAGTTTTGATCGTCGATGGCGTGTCCCAGAGCGGTGCGGAGGCGGATCAGCTCTGGACCATTTTTGCAGTGTCTTTGTGGACGCTTGCCGACGTGGCGTGTTGCGCTGTGTGATTGTTTTATCATCGGGAGCAGGCCCGATTCAAAGGTGGTGTAGTCGTTTGGGCAGCCCAGGCGGCCGTTGGCGCGAAATTCCATGTAGGACATACGGCAGCATGGGCAGCGGCGCCGGGCCAGCTCGCCGACCAGTTCTCCGAGATGTGCCGTGACAAATTTCTGCAAAACCGATTCCAAAGGCAAACCGCCCGGAGTTTTGGGGACCACCACGCCCTGGTCCTGGGCGCATTCGAGGCAGAGATAAACCTCTCGGACCACACCGTCGATGGCTTCTCTCATATGCACGGTGGCCTCTCGTTTGCATTTTTGGCAGAGCATCGAACGTCGTCCACGAGAGGCCGCCGCCATTGTTGAGTTCAGTCGTCCGCCTGCGGCTCAAGAGTGCGGATCTGATCGCGAAGCCGCGCTGCGGTTTCGTAGTCTTCGACTTCAATGGCCTGCTTGAGTTGCTTGCGTAGCTCGATCATCTCCGAATGGCGGATTGAGGAACGAGGGGCGCGTTTCGGGGTTTTGCCGACATGGCGCGTCTCATCGTGGATATCTTCAATTAACGGGAGTAGCTCATCTCGAAAAACATCGTAGTCGTGGGGACAACCCAGGCGGCCAGAATTGCGAAATTCGAGGAATGAGATCTGGCAGTGGGGACAGGTCAGGCGTTCGCGACGGCTCACTTCCTTGGCACGGAGCGCTGCTTTCAATGAGCCACCCGGCTCGTTGGGGGTGGGCGTTGCGCCTTCCGCCTCGGTGCCTTTGGCCAGGTGTTGCCGGGCATGTTCGTCGCAAAAGTGGAACTCGCTCACCTGCCCGCGATTGATATCAGTGATGTGATAAGTCGCGGGTTTGGCGCAACGCTGGCACTTTTCCCTCATCGCCGGTTACTCCGGGCGGGCGTGTTCGGACCATCATGCTGGGCAGGCCCGGGTCGACGCCCACGCGTGGGCGAGACAGTCTGGGAAACGGCCCTCTATATAATAAGGATTATGGTGCGAGCGGGTGCGAGGTGTCAAGGAAACGGACCCTCCGAGCGGTCTGGAGGGTTTGCTGGAAACTACGCGGTTTGAGACACTTGCGCGGGTTGTTGGGGTATGTGAGTCCGCACTCGACGACTTGTGGACCGTGCATTGGGGCGACTAGAATTCGGTCGTGCCGGGGAACGGGAGTGAAGGTGGGACCGGAGTGGAAAGAGACGTGATGGGGCGATATCGGCCAACAGTTGACGAGTTTCGCCAGGTCGGCCCGGAAGTGGGCCGTTTTCCGGTCTATCGCACCTTGCAGGCCGACCATCTCACGCCGGTCTCGGCGTTTCGGCGGATCCATGAAGGTGGGCCGGGCTTTTTGTTTGAGAGCGTGGTTGGCGGCGAGAAAATCGGTCGCTATTCGTTTCTGGGAACTGCGCCTTTCGAGTTTTTTCAGGGCCATGGCCAGCGAGTGAGCCTGCGACGCGAAGGAGACGCGGATTCGATATCGGAATACGAGGTCGAGCCGGGCAAGACGCCGCTTGATGCGTTAGAGGCTTTGCTAGGTCCGTATCGCACGCCGCATCTTGCGGGCTTGCCCCGTTTTTTGGGTGGTGCGGTGGGGTATGCAGCCTATGACGCCGTTCGTTACGTCGAGCGGCTACCCAACGCCCCGCCCGACGATCGGGGCTTGCCGGATCTTTGCTTTGGGCTTTATCGAGAGATGGTTGTTTTTGACCATATCCGCAAGATTCTCCACGTGGTCGCGCTCGCGGAGGTGCCGAGCGAGCGTACCGACGCCGGCTGGCGACGCGCGTATGACGAAGCCTGTGAGCGGCTTGATCGCCTGGTTGACCGGCTTTCGCGACCCATCGCCGACGCGCCACCTCGCGATATCGACTTCGCCGGCGATCCGACCCGCGAGACACGCTCCAATTTCAGCCGTGAGGAGTTTGAGGGCGTGGTCCGGCGGTGCCAGGAATACATCCGAGCGGGCGACGTTTTTCAGGTTGTGCCCAGTCAGCGGTTTGAGCGGCCCACGTTGGCCGATTCGTTTGATATTTATCGTGCGCTTCGGATTGTGAACCCCAGCCCGTTTCTGTTTTATCTGGCGTTCGATGATTTCGCGCTGATCGGCAGCTCGCCTGAGATTCTCGTTCGTGTTGAGGAGGGCGAGGTGACGGTTCGGCCGATCGCGGGCACGCGGCGGCGGGGTCGTGACGACGCCGAGGATGCGGTGCTTGCCGCTGATCTGCTCGCTGATGCCAAAGAGCGGGCCGAGCATATCATGCTGGTGGATCTGGGTCGCAATGATGTCGGCCGAGTGGCCGAGACCGGCAGCGTGCAAATCACGGAGTTGATGTGTGTCGAGCGGTATTCGCACGTGATGCACATTACTTCAAACGTCACGGGCCGGCTTGCGAAGGGGCTGACGGCGTTCGACGCACTTCGCGCCGGCTTGCCCGCCGGGACGGTTTCGGGCGCGCCGAAGGTGCGGTCGATGGAAATTATCGACGAAGTGGAGCCGCAAAGGCGGGGACCCTATGCGGGTGCCTCCTCGAGGGTCAGCGGAGTTCCGCGTCTTCCCACGCACCTCGACGTGAAACTCCCGGGGCGGGGATCACGAGCGTTTCGACCTCCAGCGCCGGGGAAGTCACGACGCCATGAGCCATGACCCCGGACGAGACCCCGAGGACCACACCGCGAGACGGGACGACGAACCCGTGAGGCAGGACGTCGAGCCGCCTGACGTCGCCGAGGCCGAGGCGGCGCTGACGGCGACGACTGCCGAGGAGGCGATGAGCGCCGA
>JBGSYY010000616.1:0-6313 GCA_041750675.1 Isosphaeraceae bacterium
GCTCGTGAGGCCGGACTCACGACGCTGGACGTCGAGCCGACCGATGCGGGTATCGCCGACCGGATCAGCCTGGCCTTGATCGAGGCCGTGGCGCAGGATCATCTTCGGGCCGGGGCGCTGGTGGTGGTCGCCTATTCGGCCTTCGAGGCCGAGACGCTCGATTCGCTTTCGATCATCCGGCTGGGAGAACACCTGGAGCGGCTGACCGCGCGCGACCTGCGCGCCCTGGAAACGAGCGTTCCGTTTGAGACGCTGAAGGCGGTTGTGGATATCTGCGTTGAGATCGGGCGGGAGGGCCGCGAGGGGAACCCGGTTGGGACGTTGATTGTCGTGGGCGACTCGCGCGAGGTGCTGGAGCGCTCGCACACGCTGGGTTTCGACCCATTCAAGGGTTATCGCCGCAAGGAGCGGAACATCCGCGACGGGCGTGTGCGCGAGGCGATCAAGGAGATCGCCCAACTTGACGGTGCGTTTGTGGTCGGCCGCGACGGCACGGTTGAGGCGGCCTGTCGAATCCTTGACGCGCCGACGATCGGGCTTACGCTGCCCAAGGGGCTGGGGACGCGCCATTGGGCGGCGGCTGCCATTACGGGGGTGACCTCGAGCGTGGCCGTCGTGGTCAGCCAGTCGACGGGCAGCGTGCGGATCTTTCAGGATGGCGAGATCGTGCTTCGGATCGCGCCGATGCGGCACGCGCGGGCCATGAAGTGGCAGGATGTGGATGTCGAGCCGCCGGCCCCGCGCACGGAGCGCGGTTGAGGCGACAGCGTGTGAATCGATCGGTCAGCGGGTGGACGTCGGGGCGAACTCCTGGAGCGCCCGGCCGTTCGCCGCCACGTCTTCGGCGGATGGGGGGACGTAGCCGGCGAGAGTCGCCAGTTCCTCGACATTTTTGAGGTAATGGCGCACGAAGGCCGAGACCTCGGGTCGCGCCATGGCTGCCTTCTTGACGTAGATGAACAGCGGGCGGCCGAGCGGCGTGTATTGCCGACGGAGCAGAGTATCGAGATCGGGCATGACGGCGGGGGCGTTGGACTGAGGGCGGATGGGCACGGCGCGGATGTCGGCCTTGTTGGCGCTGTAGTAGGAGAAGCCGAAATAGCCGAGGCCGTCGGGGTCGCCCGCGACGTCCTTGACGAGGGTTCCGTCGTCGACGCTGGTTTTGACGTCCTCGCGCTGGGAGTCGACCTTGCCGACGATGGCCTCGGTGAAGAAGTCGAAGGTGCCGGATTCGGTGTCTGGGACGTAGAGGTGGATCGCCCGATCGGGCCAGGCGGGGTCGAGATCATTCCAGGTGTGGACGGTGCTTTGAGGCTCGAACAGGCGCTTCAGTTGTTCGACGGAGAGATCCTTGACGAAGGTGTTCGTCGTATTGACGACGACGGTGACGCCATCGTAGCCGACCACGAACGGGGTCCAGGCCAGGTCATTTTCCCGCGCTTTCGATTCCTCGTCGGCGGTGGCCGGGCGTGAGGCGTTAACGATATCGACCTCGCTTGAAAGATAGCGCGCGAAGCCGCCGGTGGTTCCGTGAATGCTGACGAGGACCTGGGTGTTGGAGTTCACGCGGCCGTAGGAGGATTTGGCTTCGTGGGTGATCGGATAGACAGTGCTTGAGCCGTCGGCGATGAGGCGGCCTTCGGGACCCTTGGCGGGAGGCGCGACCGGGGTCGGTGTGGGTGTGGCCGGGTTATTGGCGTCGCCACAGCCTGACGCGACCAGACAGCCGAAGGCGAAACCGACAACGATCAGACCCCGCATGGCTCGTTCCTTCATGGCTCGTTCACAGATCGCACATGGAGCGATCACATTTTCATGTCTCAGTTGTAACGATACCCTGTATGGTGAGGGTGGATCAACCAAAAAGTGAACAACGCTGGAGGTGGGTTGAGGGCACGGGGGAAGAGGTGGGCGGTGCCCGCCCTACGGGTGGAGGGTAATTTTGCGGCCTTGGCTGGCGGAGGTGTAGGCGGCGAGGAGGATTTCGAGGACGGCGCGGCCGTCTTGGCCGGTTTCGAGGGGGGTGCGATCGTGGGCCACGCAGTCGACGAAATGGGCGAATTCCTGGGGGAATCCGTAGTTCCAGAGTTCCTCGAAGGCTGTGAAGCTCCAGCCGCGGGTAGTGCCGGCTTTTTCCACGGCGTAGTCGTAGCCGCGCTCGGAATAGGTGAGGATTGCGTTGCCCTGGAGCAGGTCGGCGTAGGCGACGCCCTCGGTGCCGTAGACCTCGGCGGTGTCGTCCATGCCGCCTTTCTTGGCCCAGCTTTCCTCGGCCAGGCCGATCACTTCGCGGCCTTCGACGTCGAAGCGGACGATGATGAGGGCGTGGTCTTCGCCGGTTGTGCGCTCGGTGTGGAGGACGGTGGCCATGTCGGCGTAGACGCTGGTGGCCCGGGGTTTGACCAGGGGGCAAAGGTCGGTCAGCACGGTTTCATGGGTTTGGGTCTGGGCGTCGTGGGCGCTGGTCGGGGCGGCCGATGGCCTGGAGGCGGGCTTGCCCAGCATCCAGCGGAAGAACTCGATGGCGTGGCAGCCCATGTCGAACGCGACGCCGCCGCCGGAACGGGAGACGTCGTAGAACCATTCGGAGTGTGGGCCGTCGTGCTTTTCGCACTGCTTGACCATGTAGGGCCGACCCAGCGCCCCCGAGTCGACCAGTGCTTTCAGACGAACATATTTGGGTGTGAAGCAAAGCTCCTCGGCGTACATCAATTTGACGTTCGCCTTGCGGCAGGCGTCGATCATGCGGTCGGCCTCGGCGAGGCTTCGCGCCAGGGGTTTTTCGCAGACCACGTGCTTGCCGGCGGCGGCGGCCTGTTCGGTGACCGTGCAGTGCAGGTCGTTGGGACAGCCGAGGACCACCATGTCCAGCTCGGGCATTGCCAGGAATGCGTCGAGATCGCGATGGGCGTGGGGGATGCCCTGTTTGGCGGCGAAGGTGCGTGCGTGGTCGGCGGTGGGCGAGACGACGGCGAACAGCTCGGCGCGGGGCACGCGATTGAGCGATTCGGCGTGGATCGTGGAGATGAATCCGGAGCCGATCAGGCCGACCTTCACGCGCTTCATGGCATTTTCTTTTAGTTATGTCGTTATGTTCCGTATTGTTGATTTTACAGGCTCATTGCCCGGCCGGCGGTTTCACGCGATCGCCGCCTTCACGGGTGATGAGGCGACGGAGCACCTCGGCGTCGACGTTGGGGCGGAGCCGGCGGACCTGGCCGTCGGCGAAGAGGGCCTGCAATCCACTGGGGGTTTTGTCGTCGAGGTCGGGCAAGGGGTCGCCGCTCGAGGTAGTGTCGAATCGTAGTTCTTCGGGCTTGGTCCAGGGGACGGCCTGGTCGGCCTCGAGGACCATCAGCGTTTGCTCAGGCCCATCGACGGCCCTGCCGCGCATGAGGCCCTCGGGACCGTCGAACATGGTTCCGGGGCCGACGATGGCGCGGAAGTAGGTCAAGGGCGCTTCACGGCCCTTGAGGGCGGTTTGCGGCTCGTTGATCGGCGTTCCCATCAGCCGAGGGACGCGAGTGATGAGGTTCCCGCCGACTGGGTCGAGCATGCGGCCCGCTGCGAGCAAGCGATCGAGAATGACCGATCCGCCTGATTGCCGCAAGCTGCGATACACGTTCGGCATTTCCTCGATGAGTGCCCGGTTTGTCGGGCTGTCCCACGGCTCGTCCTTGCGGAAGCGTTCGTAAAGCAGGTGCTCGCCCAGGTCGGGCAAGAGCCTGACGCGCCAGCTCAGCAAGGGCGTTCCTTCCTTGCTCAAGATCGCGGCCGGGGGAAAGCGTCCCTCACGCGCATGGTATCGCTCCAGTGCCTGGCCGATTGTGCGGAGATTGCCAGCCGTCCAGAGTTGCTCGACCACTTCACGGGCACGCCGTGTTGATCGGGAGAGCCTTCCCAGCGCTTCCATTCCCACCTGGGCCACTTGTTCGGCCTCTTCGCGGCGGCGGGTTTCCTCGCGTGCCAGCCGCGTTTGCTGGTCGGCGACCAGGGCTTGCCGTCGAGCGACGTCGGCCTGGTCGCGGGCGATTTCCGACTGCCGCAATGCCTCGCGATACAATTTCGTGACGATCATGAAGCTGATCAGAAGAACCAGACCCAGTGAGCCACCGAGCACCGCGATTGTCGGATGCCGGCGAATCCACTTTCGCGCGTGTTCCCAACGGGTCGCGGGGCGTGCCGTGATCGGCTCACCGATGCGCCAACGCGCCAGGTCGTCCGCAAGCTCACCTGCGGAGCCGTACCGGCTTGACGGTTCTTTTTGCAGGCATTTCAGGGCGATCGTCTCGAGATCCGGTTCGACTTCGGGCGTGATCTTGGAGGGCCGTTCCGGTTCGGTCTCGAGCACCTGGTAGAGGATGTCGCCGGCGGTCTCGCCCCGGAAGGGTGGGCGTCCGCAAAGCAGCTCGTACAGGATCGCGCCCAAGGCGTAAACGTCTGATGCTGTGCTCATCTGGCCACGTTTACCGGAGGCTTGCTCGGGCGGGATGTAGGCGGGGGTGCCCATGACGGTGCCGGTTTGGGTAAGGCGGCTGTCGGCCTCGAAGCGTTTGGCGAGTCCGAAATCGGTGACGTGCGGCTCGCCCTGGGTGTCGATGAGGATGTTGGCCGGTTTCAGGTCGCGGTGGAGCACGCCGCGCTGGTGGGCGAAGTGGACGGCGCGGGCGACCTTTTCGATGATTACCGCGATCCGATGTGGGTCTCCCTTGAGGGCGGGAGCGGCGGATGCCAGATTTTCGCCTTCGACCAAGCGCATGGCGTAATAGGGTCGGCCGTCTTGCTCGCCGACGTCGTAGATTGAGACGATGCTGGGGTGGTCGAGAGTTGCGGCCGCCTGGGCTTCGGCGGCGAATCGGCCGCGTTCGCCGGGTCCGGCGAGTTCACCGGCGCGAATCATTTTGAGTGCGGCCTGGCGTCCCAGCTTTGTGTGGAGTGCGCGATAGACGACGCCCATGCCGCCGCGGCCGAGTTCGCCCTGGAGTTCGTAGTCGCCGACGCGACGGCCGATGGGTGCCGGCTCGGCGGACGGCTTGCCGACACCGCCGCTGGGCGAGGGGGTTGCTTGTCCGGGAATGTGCTCTTGCGTCGGCTGGTCGGAACCAGGGGTCTCGCTCGATTTGGGGTTTGGTTCCATCATCGCTTCCGAGCTCGACTCCGATTGATTGATCTTCATCCCTGATCGGGCATCCGTGCTATTCGTGACTTGCTTACCGTCTATTGAGTTCCCTGGGCGGTTCGCTTGCGTCTACCGCGGGTCGGTTTGGGCGGGAGATGGCTCAGCATCAGTTGGTCGTACGCATGGAGGGCTCGGCGCGGACGTCAGGCGAGCCGTAGTCAGGGGCGTTCCCCTCGCGGAAGCGCTTCGTCTCGCCTCGAGTGTGGACAACGCATACACTCGGGTCCGCCACGCGTTCAACCGATTGTGACCGATTTGCCCGGTACTTTCGCGTCAGATAGGCATGCCATGGTGAGTTCGCGGGGTCAAGTGACTGGCGGAGCCGTGCGTTTTTTGGATGGCCGACTGCGTGGGGATGAGTGGGGCGAAGGCGACCAAGATTCGGGTCTGTGATCGCTCTCCCAACGGGAGATCATTCATCCGAGGCACTGGGGCGACCGACCTTGATTTCGAGGCCGATCGCGTTGGCGGCGTCGTAGGCCAGGACCGCGTTTTTGTGCGGTGTGGTCAGATCAGCCATCAGCAGCATGGCCGTGCGGCCGCTGGCTTCGCGGAGGGCGCGGAGCTTGGTTATGACCATGCTGGCGGGAACTGGCTCGTGGTCGACCATCACCTGTCCGCGAGGGTCGATCTCGACCAGGATGTTGTCCTGGAGGAGTTCGTCGAGCGGTCGAGCCGATGAGGGGGCTTGCTGGGCGGTTTTCTTCTCGGGGTCGGGGGGGGGGATTTCCAAGCTTTTGAAATAGACGGTGGAGGCCGTGACGAGGAAGAACATGATGAGCTGAAAGGCGACGTCGACCATGGCGGCGAGGTCGAGGTCTTCTTCCTTGCGTCCGCCGCCGCGGGGGGCGAGGCTGAAATCGGCGGCCTGCTGATCTTCGCTGAGGGGGTCGTAAGATTCCAGGTCGATGTCATCGTCGTCGAATTCAGCGTCGACGACGATCGCGGCCGGGATGGGGGTCTCTCGGGCCGGGCGTTCGGGCCTTCGATCCTCGCGGGCGACGATGGCGGGCGGGGGTGGTGGTGGTTTCGGCGTGCGCTGAGGCAGGTCTTGCAGGTCGTCGAGAATGATTGCGGTGGGGATTGGTGGAGCGACCGGCGGAGGAGCGGTTGGCCGGGGCGGCTGGGCACGCG
>JBGSYY010000617.1:0-4209 GCA_041750675.1 Isosphaeraceae bacterium
CCACGAGTTCAGCCACATCCTCAACGGCGACATGCGCCTGAACGTCCGCCTGATGGGCTTGCTCTTCGGCCTCCTCCTGATCGGCGTGACTGGCTGGACGATCTTCCGCAACACGCAGTTCATGGCGATGCGCTACCGCACTCGCGACGGCGACCGCCGCGACGGCGTGAATCCGCTGCCGATTTTGGGGTTGGCCCTCTGGGTCCTGGGCTATGTTGGCGTCTTCTTCGGCCGATTGATCAAGGCCGGCGTCTCGCGCCAGCGCGAATACCTCGCCGATGCCTCCGCCGCTCAGTTCACCCGAAACCCGTCGGGCCTGGCCGACGCCCTCAAAAAAATCGGTGCGTTCGCGGACGGCTCGCGCATTCGCAACCCACACGCCGAGGAAGCCAGCCACCTCTTCTTCGGCGAGGGCCTGGGACTCATGCCCGGAAGCTGGCTCTCCACCCACCCGCCGATCGCCGAGCGCATCCGACGGCTCGACCCCTCCTTCGACGGCGATTTCGGCCGCGTGGCACTCAATCGCCCACGCTCTCTGCTCTCCGAAGAACAAGAGCACTGGCAGCAGATGACCGAGGCCAAGATTGGTGCCGGCCAACCCCCGCGCGGCCCCATCGACCACGACTCGATCCCCTTCAGCCCGCTCGCCGCCGTCGAAAGCGTCGGCACCATCCACCCCGACGGACTCCAAAACGCCGCGAACCTCCTCGAAGGCGTGCCTGACTCAATCGCTGAGGCCCTTCACGACCCCTTCGGGGCGTGCGCCGTGGTCTACGCCCTGCTGCTCGACCGCGAGAATGACGAGCTTCATCAGGCCCAACGGCGGCTCGTCCGTGACGGAATGCCCGATGTCGTCTCCCACCACCTGGCGAAAGTCGCCGAGCCGGTCGCATCGCTCGGTCCTGAGTGGCGTTTCCCCCTCGTCGAACTGGCCATCCCCGCGCTTCGCCGTCTCAATCGCATACGCTTTCAGGAATTTGTCCAAGTCTTGCGCCAGCTGATGGAAGTCGATCGACGAATCACGCTCTTCGAATACGCGCTCCGTCGAATGTTGATGCGCACACTCGGCCCCTATTTCCAATGGGGTGTGCGGCCGCCCGAGACCATCGACCACTGGCAACCCCTGGTCGAATCGGCCGCGATCGTCTTCAACGCCCTCGCCCACGCGGGCGGTGCCCATAATTCCCGAGCCACCCAGGCCGCCTACGCCCAGGGAATCGCCGCGCTCGGTTGGCCCGCCGCCTTCCCGCCCCTCGCCCCGGCCCAAGCGGTTAGCCTCAGCGATCTCGATCTCGCCCTCAACACCCTGGCCTGCGCCCGCATGCGCTGGAAAAAACCATTCCTCCTCGCCTGCGCGGCCACCATCGAACACGACGGTCAGGTCACGATCGAGGAAGGCGAACTACTCCGCGCCACCGCCGAGGCCCTCGATTGCCCCATGCCGCCCCTCTCCGCCGTCCCGGCCCGCCGTTGACCGGGCACGACCAAGGGTCCATCATCGGGGACTCAGGGTAAACCCGCGTGTTCGGTTGTCGCAGGTCATTGAGTTTTCTCCACCTCGCTCCGGGATGCGTGCCATGCTTGCCATTGCGCCAATCACCTCGACCGCTCTGCTTCTTTTGTTCCAGTTGCCGCCTCTCCCGCGCTGGGAAGCCCAGGAAATCGACCCTCACATCGGCAACGTCTGCTATGCCCTCACCACGGCCGATGTCAACGCCGACGGCAAGCCGGACGTCGTCGCCGTCAGCGAAGACGCCGTCGTCTGGTACGAGAATCCCACCTGGATCAAGCACGATATCCTTCGCGGCCAAACCACACGCGACAACGTCTGCCTCGCCGCCCGCGACATCGACGGTGACGGCCGCGTCGATTTCGCCGTCGGCGCAGGCTGGCGTCCGCCCGATACCGCTACGCCCGGCACCCTCCAGTGGATTGGTCGCGACCAGGATGGAAACTGGATACTTCATCCCGTCGCCTACGAAGAGCCTTCGGTTCACCGCATGCTCTGGGCCGACATCGACGGCGACGGCATCACCGAGCTCATTGTCGTTCCACTCCAGGGCCGCGACACCAAAGGCCCCAACTGGGGCCAGGGCAACGGCGTCAAGATTCGAGCCTTCTCGATCCCCAAGCACGACCCAACGTCCCCCGAATGGCCCTCCACGATCGCCGACGACTCGCTCCACACCATCCACAACTTCCAGCCCGTCCAGCTCGACGACGACCCGGCCGAGGAGCTGATCGTCGCCGCATGGGAAGGCGTTTTCTCGCTCGATCGCGCCGCCGACGGCTCATGGACCAAAATCAAGCTCGGCAACGGTTACCAGGGCACGGATAAACCGAATCGCGGCGCCAGCGAGATCAAACTCGGGCACATCGGCGATCACGGCCTGGATACCATCGCCACCATCGAACCCTGGCACGGTGATCAAGTTGTTGTCTACATGCGAGAGAACAAGAAAGAGTGGGTTCGCTACGTTGTCGCCTCCGGTGTGAACTGGGGCCACGCCGTCTGGTTCGCCGACCTCGACGGACGCCCTGGCGACGAATTGATCGTCGGCCAGCGCGACCCTCGAACCGATGACCAAGCCCCGAAAGGCCCCGGCCTCCGCGTATTCGGCTTCGTTACCATCGTGACCGACGGCTCGCTGGTCTCGTTACAGCCCCAGCAGTTCATCGACGACGGCGGCATGGCCTGCGAAGACGCCCAAGCCGCCGACCTCGACGGCGACGGCCGACCCGACCTCATCGCCGGCGGGCGCGCTACCCATAACGTAAAAATCTACTGGAACCGAAAGCCCGAATGAGCGATCCGCCACCCGCGCGGCCCCCCAGGCTGGCCTCGCTCGACCAGTTCCGCGGCTACACCGTTCTGGCCATGCTGGCCGTCAACTTCCTGGGCAGCCGCGCCGCCGTGCCGCCCGTGTTCTCGCACCACAACACCTATTGCAGTTATGCCGACACGATCATGCCTCAGTTTTTCCTTGCCGTCGGCTTCGCGATGCGGCTCACCTTCCCACGCCGCACCGAACGCGACGGCGCGGTCGCCGCGTACACCCATCTCATCCTCCGCGCGTTGGGACTGATCCTGCTCGGCATCGTCTTTTACGGACTCGACGGCAATGCCAAAAGCTGGTCCGACCTCGAACGGCTTGGACCCCTCGGTACGCTCACGCAAGCCTTCCAGCGCGAGCCTTTCCAGGCCCTCGTCCACATCGGCCTCGCCGTTTTGTGGATCACGCCCGTCATCGCGGCGCATTGGCGCATCCGCCTGGCGTTCGCCGCCGGCTCGGCGTTGCTCTTCGTCGCGCTCTCAAAAGGCTTCTATTTCGATTTCGCCTGGAACCGCCCGGTCATTGATGGCGGCCCCTTGGGCTTCCTCTCCTGGTCGATCCCCACGCTCGTCGGCACACTCGCCTGCGACCTGATCAAAGCACGCGGAGCCGCGCGTGCGGTCATCCCCCTGCTGCTCTTCGCCGCGGCCCTCATGCTCGGCGGTCAGGCACTCACCGCGCTCAATCCGTCGGGCCTTGCACCACCACCGTTCGTACCACCGCCCTCGGATCAGGTGGTCGAGTTCTGGACCATGAGCCAGCGCACCGGCAGCGTTTCGTATCAACTCTTCGGAGCCGGATTCTCACTCGCCGTCTTGGCCTTGTTCGTCGCGGTCTGCGACGGCCTGGGTTGGTCCCTCGCCCCGTTTCGCACCTTCGGCACCAACGCCCTCGCCGCCTACCTGCTCCACGGCATCGTCGGCGGCGCGATCGCTCCCTACGTCCCCGCCGACTCCCCCGCGTGGTATCTTCTCACGGCCCTCGGGCTTTACCTGTTCATCTGCTGGCTATTCATCCGCGCCCTCGAACGCCGGGGTCTCTTGATTCGGCTCTGATCCTCCCGGCGAGGCCCAGAGCAGGGGAGTCGTGCCCAACATGCGTGCCATCGTGATCGAAGGAACCCAGGGCCTCGACTCACTCCATCTCCGCGAGATCAACGACCCACCCGCTCCCGTCGCCGATCAATTGCTCGTCCGCGTCCGCGCCGCCGGAGTCAACCGCGCCGACTTGCTCCAATCACGCGGCCTCTACCCCGCGCCCCCCGGCGCGCCGGCCGACATCCCCGGCCTCGAATTCGCCGGCGAGATCGAACATCGCGGCCCCACTGCGCTCGGGCCTCTTCAGGTGGGCGACCGCGTCTTCGGTATCACGGGCG
>JBGSYY010000618.1:0-2964 GCA_041750675.1 Isosphaeraceae bacterium
AACAACCTCCCGCGCACCTTCCGCTCCTTCCTCTACCGCTACATCGAGGAAAACCACAAACCCACCGACACCCACGAATCCTACCTCGCCGCCCAGATCGCCCAGGCCATGGCCGGCAAGCATCTCTCCGCCTCAAGAGAACCCGAAGACCAACCCAACTCCCTCTGGCTCCGCTACGAATCCCTCGCCGACCGCGAGCTCAAAGCCGCCCAGCGCGCCTGGCAGACCCATCAAAAAACCAAAGCGCCATCTCATCTCGCGCCCCCCGTCCGTCCCCCTCTCCTCCCAGGAGAGGACCGGGGTGATTGTCTCCAAGCAACCAAAACCCCCTCCCTCCACAAACAAGATTCCAGTCTCGCCACCCCATGTAACACGGGAAAGGTCGACGACGAGCGTCCCCACACAACCAATACTCCTTCGATCAGTGTTGATCATTCAAAAATCACCCCTCCCATGCCGCCGCAAACTCGCCCCATCTCTCCTAACGCGACGTTCGCGCACTCAAATCCCACCACACAAACAAGCCACGACGATCTCCACCACCTGACCACCCAGCCTCAAACCACGAGCCCCTGACCAACCCCCACTCGCCGCGCCCCGTACCCCCCCCTATCCTTCGATCAAGCTCCCGGGCACCAGGGCAACAACCTCTTGGCGTCCCTTTGCGTCTTAGCGTGATATCCCCAATCACCCAACATCCCGACACGTTCACAAGTCGGGCTCGCCGTCATCCATCCCTGGTCTTCCAGGGTGCCCTCTCACAACCTCGCAACCTCGCAATCACCAAACGACTCCCCTTGAGATTCAACCCCCGTTGGCGATACACTACTCGACTCGGTTAAGTAAACGACGAAACGGAAAGCGAGACTGCGATGGCTCACAAGAAGTGACAGGGCTCCAGCCGCAACGGGCGCGACTCCAACGCGCAGCGGCTCGGCATCAAGCTGTACGGCGGCCAGGCCTGCCAGGCAGGCAACATCATCTGCCGTCAGCGTGGCACTCGCTGGCAACCCGGCCGCGGCGTCGGCCTCGGTCGCGACTACACCATCTTCTCACTCATCGAGGGAACTGTCACCTTCGATCGCGGCGGCCGACGCATCAACGTCCTCCCGCACGAAACCGCCCCCGCGGGCTCCTGAGATCCGCCCAAAACGGCACCCGCCGCATCGCCGTCCTTCGGCAGAGAGGCCCCTCGTTCGCCATGTTCGTTGATCGCGTGGTGATCCAGGTCCGGGGCGGCGACGGCGGCAACGGCTGCGTCTCCTTCCGTCGCGAAAAGTACGTCCCACGCGGCGGACCCAACGGCGGCGACGGCGGCGACGGCGGCTCTATCCTCCTTGTCGCCACCGAAGGTCTCACCAACCTCGCCCACCTCTCCTCCCAGCGCCACTGGCGCGCCGACCGCGGCGAGCACGGCCAGGGTTCCGACAAAACCGGCCGACGCGGCGAGGATCTCGTCATCCAGGTCCCCGTCGGCACCATCGTCCGCGATCGTGACCGCGACTACATCCTCCGCGACCTGAAAACCCCCGGCGACCAGGTCGTCGTCGCCGCCGGTGGCAAGGGCGGCCACGGCAACACCTTCTTCAAGTCCAGCACCAATCGCGCCCCCCGCAACGTCGAACCAGGCGGCAACGGCGAAACCCGCTGGATCTCCCTCGAACTCAAGGTGATCGCCGACGTCGGCCTGATCGGTCTGCCCAACGCCGGCAAATCGACCCTCCTCTCCCGCATCTCCCGCGCCCATCCCGAAATCGCCGACTACCCCTTCACCACCAAGTACCCCAACCTCGGCAGCGTCGCCATCGACGCCGACCACGCCTTCATCGTCGCCGACATCCCCGGCCTCATCGAAGGCGCCCACGAAGGCCACGGACTCGGCCACGAGTTCCTCCGCCACGTCGAACGCACCCGACTGCTCGTGCACCTCGTCGATCCCATGCCTACCGACAGCTCCGACCCCCTCGAAAACTACCGCGCCATCCGCCGCGAACTGGGCCTCTACAGCAAGGCTCTCGCCGAACGACCTGAACTCGTCGTCGTCACCAAACTCGACCTCACCGACGCCTCCGAAGTCCGCGACCGACTCGCCCGCGAGCTCAACCGCGACGTCCTCGGCATCTCCTCCGTCACCGGCCGAGGCATCCCCGAACTCGTCGCCCGCATGGCCCGAACACTCGAAGAAATGAACGAAGTCGTCGAGATTGACCCGGAACCGCAACCGTCTCAACCTCTCCGCTCGACCTGATAACCTCGAAGCCATTTGTGCCTGGTTCCGAGTCCTCGACCGGCTCGTCCCCCTTTTGGTTTGAAGGTGATAGACTCCGCCTCGCTCCAACCTCTCGACGTACACGATGAGCAACCCGATCCTCCTCGCCGATGTCGGCAACTCGCGACTCAAACTTGCCCAACGCGCCGACAACGCCTCCCTTGGCCCCGTCACCTCGCTCGACGTCCGTAATCCCGACAGTTGGCTGCAAACCCTGACCTCCGCCGGCCTGCTCCCGCGTCACGCCCACTGGCACATCTCCACCGTCCGCCCCGCCGCATCCGACACACTTCGTTCACTCCTGAGCCGCCACGGTTCCGGCCCGATCACCGCTTATCAATCCGCCGCCGATGTCCCCGTCCCAAACACCCTCCGCGAACCGGGCCGCACCGGTGCCGACCGCGCACTGGCCGTCCTCGAGGCCCTCGCCCTCGCCGAACCCCCCCTCACGCTCGTCCTCTGCGGAACCGCAATCACCGTGGAGTCCATCGACGAAAAGGGCGTCTGGCGCGGTGGAGCCATCGCCCCCGGTCTTGGCCCCATGGCCGAAGCCCTCAACCGCTTGACAGCTCAACTACCTAAGATAAAAACATATGATAATACACATTACTATGAGAGTAGTCATACGGAAGGCGCGATCGAGGCCGGTCTCTACTGGTCCCTGGTCGGCGCGGTACGTGAACTGACAACCCGCC
>JBGSYY010000619.1:0-1811 GCA_041750675.1 Isosphaeraceae bacterium
TTTGACGAATCGCTTCTTTGACCCCCCCCTTGATCTCTGTGGCGTGGGGGGGCACGGATTGGGTTGAATTCGCTGGGTGCCGCAACGGGTGACGAGGTCGCCCCGAGCGTTCGGTTGTAGGGAGCGGTGACATAGTTTCGGTCTTTTCCTGAATGCGACGATCGCAATTGGAATCGGAGAAATCAGACGCCTGAAGGACCATTTCGCACAGACGCTCGACGTGCGTTCGCAGACTTCTGAGGCGACTTTTCCTTGAGCGATGGGAATTGCTGGTAGTGGGGCGCTGGTAAACTGATGAGATTATTGATCCTCAGGTTGTCATGATCCTGTCAGCCTTGAAACGAGTCATCCCCGCCTGCGTGGGGATGACTCGTTTCGTGGGATTTCCGGAAACGTACTCTCTGAAAATCTGTAGGAGTGATTTCGCATGTCGATGACCGCGCCCGCCCCGGAACTCCATCCACCCGCTCCGGTGTCTGAGCCAGAACCGCCAGCCAGGGCGAGCCACCGGGTTGAGGAGCCGCCCTGGGCCGGCGCGGCGCTTGCCGCACTCTGTTTGATCGCCACGATCGCAGGGGCGGTGATACGATCCGGCCCCGCGTCGCTGGCGTGTTTCGCCGTCGCTTATCTTGCCGGCGGCGTGCCGGCGACTGTGGCGGCCGTTCGCGACCTCGTGCGGTTCCGGCTCAATATCGACTTATTGATGATTCTTGCCGCATTGGGCGCGGCGCTGCTGGGCGACTGGCTCGAAGGGGCCATCCTGTTGTTCTTGTTCGCTCTGAGCAACACGCTGGAGACGTATGCGCTTTACCGAACGACTCGGTCGATCGACGCTTTGATCCGGCTCCGACCTCAGGAGGCGTGTCGGATCGACGAAGCGGGGGCTGAGAAGATCGTGCCGGTCGAGTCACTGGCCATGGGCGACCGGGTACGAGTACGGCCGGGCGAAGCGTTTCCCGTCGATGGGATGATCGCCGAAGGTTCGACCTGGGCCAACGAGGCGACCTTGACCGGGGAAAGCGAGCCTGTCACCAAGTCGACCGGTGACGAGGTGTTCGCGGGCACGCTCAATGGCGAGGGCAGTGTCGTGGTGCGGATGAGCCGGGCTCCCGGGGATACCCGGCTGGAGGCGATTGTTCGCGCGGTGCGCGAGGCGCAGGCGTCGCAGACGCCGACCCAGCGGTTTGTCGAAAGCTGGCAGCAGCCGTATGTGGCCGGCGTGCTGATTGCCACCGTCTGTGTGGCCGTCGGAGCCTGGTTACTCCACGGCCGCGACGTGCATGACGCATTTTATCATGCGATGGTGTTGATGGTCGCCATGTCGCCCTGCGCGGTCGTCATCGGCGCGCCTGCGGTGACACTCTCGGCGATTGCCCGGGCAGCGCGGCGGGGGGTGTTGTTCAAGGGTGGCTCGTTCCTGGAGGCGATGGGCGAGATCGACGCGATCGTGTTTGACAAGACCGGCACCATCACGCCGGGCAAGCCGCGCGTCACCGAGGTGAAGGTTGTCAACGGCGGCGATCCCGATCGACCGCTCGCCCTGGCCGCCGCCGTCGAGGCTCGCAGCGAGCATCACCTCGCCTCCGCCGTGATCGCGGAGGCAGAGCGACGGGGTCTGCCGATCGAGAAAAACGTCCGGGATTTCCACGCCCACGCGGGCCAGGGTGTGCATGGGGTCGTTGATGGCGTCTGGACCGGCGTGGGCCACGAACGGCTGTTCGCCGCGCACGAGATCGCTCTTCCCGACGACCTGCTGGCGACGGCCGAGGCGATGCGCGCCCAGGGGCAAACGGCCTTGCTGGTGGTTATCG
>JBGSYY010000620.1:0-3417 GCA_041750675.1 Isosphaeraceae bacterium
GGGCGCGGCCGGCTCGGCGGGCTTGGGTTCGGGTGCGGCGGGCGGATCGTTGAGGCTGCGCATGCGGCGCTGGAGCGGAGGTTCACTCATGGTGGATTGGGATTTTTCTGGGGGGCGGGCCGCGGGGCTTGGGAGCGACGGTCCGCAAGGTCGGGGGAGGTTGTCAAAAGAGACAGGCTAACGCAAGGAAGGGTTTGGGGCAAAGCACTCATTTCCACTTCACAAAACGGTTCCTGACACCTTTGTGCTTGCGGGGGTGTCCTGGAGTTCGAGGGTGGCCCAGAGGCTGGGGTCCTCGGCGATGGGGAAGTCGCGGCCGACGCCGAGGTATTGGTCGCCGCGTTCGGGGCTGGCGATGTGGTAGAAGAAGCCGAGGCGGCGGTTGGTTTCGGGTTCGAAGCCGTGGAGCGCGGCGGCGGGGAAGAAGAGTTCGAGGAGCCAGCCGTCGGTGGTGCGTTCGGCGCGGGACTGGACGGCCTCGTCCTTGACGTCATTGGGATGGGCGGCGGCGCGGTTGATGCGGCGTAGCTCGACATCGACGCCAAGGGCGCGGCCGCTGGTGGCGAGGAGAATCGAATAGCGGTGGCAGAAGCGTGTGGCGCGATGGACGTCGCGGGTGTCGCGTGTGTCGATCCAGAGGTGGAGGCCCTCGGAGGCGTCGGCTAGGTCGGCGTCGCGGACGACGGGGCCGGTCTTGCCGGAGACGATCGTCTGGACGGCGAGGCCGCGGGGGTTCCAGGCCGTGCGGATATCGGCCCAGGGCTGGACGCCGACGAGTTGGGGCAGATCGGGCAGGCGGCAGGATTCGGGGAGGTCGAGGAGACGGCCGCGGCGGGCGTTGAGGGGGAGGGTGTCGAGACGTGGGCAGGCGAGGCTGACGCGGAACCAGAAGGCGTTGGGGATGAGGAAACTGGACATGAGGGGGAGGCTCTATTCGAGGGTGTTGTCGACGTACGGTTTTTCGGTCGCGTTGCGGGGTGAGAGGAAGGCGCGGGCGAGTACGGCGATTCCCATGGCGACGAAGAGGAACGCGACATTGAAGCGGAAGACCGCCCAGAGGCCGAGCGCGGCGAGCCAAAACGCGCCCTGAATGGCGGGCCAGCTTCGGCCGTACATGATGCCCTGGGCCAGCGCGGTCACGGCGATCAGGAAGAAGATGCCGGGGAACCAGGCTTTGGTGGCGAAGAGGATACCGAAGCCGATGAGCCAGATTCCAGCGATGACCGCGTTGGATTGATCGCGGTTGAGGGACATGAGGGGTAAGCCTTATCGCTCGCGACGGGACGATGGGTGGGGGGGTATGTCGGGTGAGTATTCGTTGTTCGCGTGTGAGTGTTGGGTGGCTTGTGCAGCCACCCTGAAGCGTCGCCCAAGAGCATGGGGGAGTTCGGAGGGGTCCCCCTCGCCTGCGCTCGGCGGCTCAGTGGTTGGAATCGCTGGTGCGGCTTGAAAAGCCGAATTCGGGGGTGGTGCGGCCCTGGAGCGAGGCGAGGAGGTTGACCATTTCGATGGCGTCGCGGGCGGCGTCGCCGCCTTTGTTGCCGGATTTGAGGCCGGCGCGGTTCTGGGCCTGTTCGACGGTGTCGGTAGTCAGGATGCCGAAGATGACCGGAACGCCGGAGGCGAGGCCGGCCTGCATGACGCCAGCGGCGGCCTGGCCGGCGACGTGGTCGTAGTGACTTGTTTCGCCACGGATGACGCAGCCCAGGCAGATGACGGCGGCATAGCGGCCGGTGTTGGCAAGCTGGCGGGCTGTGAGGGGGATCTCAAACGCGCCGGGGACACGGACCGTGTCGACGTGGCCGGCGTCGACGCCGTGGCGCGTGAGGGTATCGAGGCAGCCGGCCAGAAGCGATTCGGTAATCGTCCCGTTGAAGCGGGAGACGATGACGGCGAAGCGGCCGGTGGGTGTGTGGAAGTCGCCTTGGTAGGTGGGCATTGGGGGGTTCTCAGGACTTCCTGAGAAATGGTGACAGGCACCTCGGAAGACCTCGGAGCCAGTTCCCATTTCTCAAGAAGGTGTCAGGAGATGTTCATGCCGAGGAGGAATTCGGCGTTGGATCTGGATTTCTTCATGCGGCCGAGGAGGAGTTCCATGGCCTCGACGGGGTTCATGTCGTTCAGGACGCGGCGGAGGACCCAGACGCGGCGCAGTTCTTCGGGGTCCATGAGCAGCTCCTCGCGGCGGGTACCGGAGCGGTTGATGTCGATGGCGGGCCAGAGCCGGCGCTCGACGAGCTTGCGGTCGAGATGCAGCTCCATGTTGCCGGTGCCCTTGAACTCCTCAAAGATCACGTCGTCCATGCGGCTGCCGGTGTCGATGAGAGCGGTGGCGAGGATGGTGAGGCTGCCGGCCTCCTCGATCTTGCGGGCGGCACCGAAGAAGCGCTTGGGTTTCTGAAGCGCGGAGGCGTCGAGACCGCCGGTGAGGATCTTGCCGGAGTGGGGGGCCTCGGTGTTATAAGCGCGGGCGAGGCGGGTGATGGAGTCGAGCAAGATGACGACGTCGCGCCCGCATTCGACCATGCGCTTGGCTTTTTCGATGACCATTTCGGCGACCTGGATGTGTCGCGAGGCGGGTTCGTCGAAGGTGGAGGAGACGACCTCGGTGTTCGCTCCGCGGACGGAGCGTTCCATGTCGGTGACTTCTTCCGGCCGTTCGTCGATCAGGAGGACGATGACGTAGACCTCGGAGTGATTTTTGAGAACGCTGTTGGCGATTTTCTGAAGGAGGATGGTCTTGCCGGTGCGGGGCGGCGCGACGATCAGGCCGCGCTGGCCGAAACCGATGGGGGTGACGATGTCGACGACCCGCATGTTGATTTCGTCGGCACCATTTTCGAGCTGGATGCGGCCCTGGGGGTGGAGTGGGGTGAGGTCGTCGTAAACGACGCGCTCGCCGAGCTTGTCCGGTTCCTCGTAGTTGACGGCCTCGACGCGGAGGAGGGCGAAGTAGCGCTCGTTTTCCTTGGGTGGACGGATCTGGCCGGAGACGATGGCACCGGTTTTGAGGCCGAAGCGGCGGATTTGGGAAGGGGAGACGTAGATGTCGTCTGGGCAAGGGAGGTAGTTGTAGTCGGGACTGCGGAGGAAGCCGAAGCCGTCGGGGAGGACTTCGAGGGTTCCGTCGCCGTACATGAGGCCGTTTTGCTTGACCCGTTCCTTGAGGATCTTGAAGACGAGATCCTGCTTTTTGAGGCCGGCGTACTCGGCGATACCCTCGGCCTTGGCCTCGGCGATGAGCTGGGGGATGGTCATCTTTTGCAGCTCGGTGAGATGGATCTCGCCGCGCTTGATGCCTTCGTAGCGATCGTCGATCTCGGTATCGCCTTCGAAATCGACGTCGGCGTAAGGTTCCTGTTCAAAAGACTCGTCGATGGGTGGGGGCGGTGCGGATGTGCGGGTGGTGGAGGAGGC
>JBGSYY010000621.1:0-6641 GCA_041750675.1 Isosphaeraceae bacterium
AAGAGGGCGTGGGAGCGGCACCTGCCAATCCCGCCAAGCCCGCGGCGGCACCCGCGACCGAGGATGAGAAGGCCCCGGCACCAGCGGGTCGTAGTGTTCCGCCGCCGCGAGTTCGCGGATTTGGCCGATCCGACACGAATAATGCCGGAGGCGGGCGCTAGAACTCTGGTAAGTTAGCTTGAGAGCGTGCTCTCAAACGATCTTCCGAGACGGAGGCGGTCGGCGTATAAACGCCGACTGTCGTCCGTCTTTTTTCGTTGAGGAGTTCCGCCGTGCGCGAACAATCTGGAATCCGGCGATGGGTCTGGCTGGCGATGGCGGCGATTGGGGCAGCGCCTGTGGTGGCGGGGGAGTGGGCGTTGCCGGATTCACGGATTGGGGTGCGGACGGCGCCGTTGTTGTTAATGACCCGGCCGGACGTTCAGGCGGATCTGGGACTGAACTCGAAGCAAATCGAGTCGCTCCATCGGGCGGTGGTGGAGATTGGCGGTCGCGCGGCGAGGATTCCGGGTGGATCGGGAGCTGAGGCGATCGCAGCGCGGAGGGCGGTTGACGAGGCCCAGGAGGCGTGGATCGGCAAGCACCTGACGGAGGAGCAGCAGGGTCGCTTGCTGCAGGTTGATTTGCAGTGGGAGGGGCCGGGCGCGTTGGTGAGCCGCGAGTGGGTGGCTCGGCGCTTGAAGTTGAATGAAGAGCAGGCGCGGGCAATCGGCGCGGCGGTGGTGCGGAATCGTAGCGACCATGACGCGCGTGCGTTGTTGAGCACCCTGGAGGCGACGTTGACGGTTGAGCAGCGGTCGGGCTGGCAGACGCTGGTGGGGCGTGTGTTTGTCTCGCGACCGGTGGATCAGACGATGCCGGTACGGCCATCTGAGGCAGCGGTGGAGCCTTGAGTGAGGCGGATGAAGCCGGGGTTGAGGCGGATCGGGTCGAAGTCGGACTCGTCGGCGAGGAGGCGATGGAGCCCTGGGTCGATCTGGAGAGCCTGGAGGAGGCGTTCGAGGGATTTCTCGGGGTTTCCGGCGAGGCTCCAATAGCAGGCCAGGTTGTAGCGCAGGAGAGGCTCGCGGGGATGTCGCTTGAGGGCGGACTCGAGCACCTCGACTGCCTGGGCGAGGCGGTGGGTGCGTTTGTAGCACCAGCCGAGGGCGACGGCCAGCTCGACGGACATGGGGCGGAGGGTTGCGGCTTTCTCGAGATGGACGAGGGCTTCGCGGACCTTGCCGAGTTCTCGCAGGGCTTCACCCGTGAGATACTGGGCTTCGAAGGCGAGGCCGGGCCAGGATTGGGAGCTGAGCAGCTCCAAGGCCCGGACCGGCATGTTGAGCATTAGATAGCCTTCGGCTTCGGAGAGTCGTTTGTGAAGCCTTGATTTCTCTGCGGCGCTGGCCATGGGGGCGAGTCCGGCCTCAGGGGATGGGCGTGCGTCCGGGAGTGGTCAGGTCAGGGGCGCGAGTTTTCTCGATTGTGTCTTAATGGGGACAAGTCGATCGTGGACTTTCCCTGTGTCGACATGCTTTAGAGGAGAGTTTGGTTGATGGTGGGCGGATGGTCAACGACGACGATTGGCACCGAGGTCGTCTTCGCTCTGGCGGCGGGCCATGAGGCTCTCGCGGAGGGAGGTCTCCAGCTCGCTGAGTTGGCGTTCGGTTCCGATCAGGTCGGGTGTGTCGGTGGAGAGCTGGGGATTGGGGGCGACGAGGGACTCGGCGCGGCGGGCGATGCCGTCGCGGTTTTGGAGGCCGTCGAGCCAGCGGGTGGGGATGGCGGAGTGGCCGTAGTGGGTTCCCGCCATGGCGCCGAGGATGGCACCGGCGGTGTCTGCGTCGCCGCCGAGGTTGACGATCTCGGTAATGGCGTCCTCGAAGCTTTCGGTGCTGAACAGGACGTAGAGGGAACAGGGGATGAGGGCGGGGGCAAAGCCGTGGGTGGGGCGTCGGCAGTCCTGATCGGGTCCGTGGCGGCGGGCTTCCTCGATCAGGGCGATGTAGGCTTGTTCGCGTTCGAGTTCGAGCATCGACTCGACATGCGCGATGGCGATGGAGATGGAGCGGCGGTGGTCGCGACCTGTGAGCGAGTGATCCGAGTGGTTTTGGACGAGGAAATCTTCGGCCTGGGCGACGTCGTGAGCGAGCTTGAAGAGGAAGCTGGGTTCGCGGGACTCGCCGCGGGCGAGGCGTTGGACGGCGTAAGCGACGGCGATGGCGCCGGCGAGGCTGCGGATATCGCGGTGGGTGACGAGGCTGGCCTTGATGACGGCGTCGCGAAGGGATTCGAGGGGTTGATCCATGTAGTAGAGGGCGAGGGGGGCGATCCGCATCGCGGCACCGATGCCGGCGGAGTCCTGGCCGCACTGAAGGGGGAGGGTGCCTTTTTCGAGTTCTTCGACGACGCGACGGAAGGTCTTGCCGGCACCGCGGTGGGCCCCGAGGTGGAGGCCGCGTGGATTGGCGAGCTCGACGTAGGCGTTGGCGATCCAGTTGGGCTGGATGGAGTGGTGCCGGAGCAGGCACTCGGCGAGGATGAGAGCTTGCTGGGTGTCGTCGGAATAGAGGCCTGGGGAGCGCCAGCGGAAGGGCTTTTTGGGCCAGGCTCGGACGCCGTTGACGTAATCGACGACGGTGCCGTAGGCGGAGCGGATTTGTTGAAGCGTGAGTCCCTCGAGGGGAGCGCCTAGAGCGTCGCCGACAGCCAACCCGAGGAGAGTGCCACGGGCACGGTCGAAGCGGAGGCGTTGAGCCATCGGAGGGTCATCTCCAGCGGACCAGTTGAATCCGGAGCCGAGGCCCCCGGACGTGAGCTTCGTATGAACTTAACGCGGTCGGACGGACTCGCCAATGGGTGTGTACCAGACGGGCCGGAGAGCGACGCGCCTATGGCACTGGCGAGGTACGGCCAGTATGCGATTTAGGACGGATGCCGACTTCTCGCGGGAAGTCTGGATTTTGTCGATTTGGGGCTTGAGGCCGGCGAGGCGAACTGGCCGGTTGGGGGTTCGTTGAACGGATCATGAAGGAGTTCATCGGAGAGGGGCCGGCAGTGTTGGCAGGGGATTTGGGGCGCGGAGCGACCGGGGCCGCACGGGGCAACGGCTGTGCCGGGGCTGTCGATTCGGCCGAAGGCGCGGCGGGTTCTGGACGATTGACCTTGGCATTCCGCACGGCGACGATGCGAGTGAAGACGATTGGCCCTGATGGCCGGTGATCCCTGAGTTTGAGACAACGCGAGAGGAGAGCGATTGTGGATACTGTCAAACGAATGCTGGGCGTGGGCCTGTTTCTGGGTTTGGGGTTGGCGGGTTGGTGTGGATCGGCATGGGCGCAATATGGACCGATAGACGGGGTGAAGTTGCTCCAGCCTGGGGACGGGGTGGATGTGAAATCGTCGCCCGCGCCGGCGGGGGCAATCGTGCTGTTCGACGGGAAGTCCATGGACCAATGGACGGCCCTGGATGGATCGCCGGCGGCGTGGAAGTTGGTTGAGGGCGGGGCGGTGCACGTGGGAGGCGGGGGTATCAAGACGAAAGAGACGTTTGGCGGCAAGGTTCGGTTGCATGTCGAGTTTCGCTGTCCCTATGAGCCGAACGATCAGGGGCAGGCGCGGGGAAACTCGGGAGTTTACCTTCAGGGTCGTTACGAAGTGCAAGTGTTGGACAGTTACGGATTGAAGAGTCAGGACAACGATTGCGGCGGGATCTATGAAGTGGCGGCACCGGCGGTGAACGCGTGCAAGGCTCCGACGGTGTGGCAGAGCTATGACATCGAATTCACTCCGCCGGAGTTTGTCGATGGCAAGAAGGTGAAGCCGGCGCGGATCACGGTGGTTCAGAATGGCCAGACGATCCACAAGGACCAGGAGATTCCGGTGGACAACACGCGAGCGGGGCTGGGCGGCGATCCGTCGACGCCGGGGCCGCTCCACTTGCAGGATCATGGCGACCCGGTTCAGTACCGGAATATCTGGATTGAACGGTTGGATTGAGGGACGGGGAAGTCGCGTTCAGGCTTTCGTCCGCTCGAAGAGGGACTGGACGCGGACAATGGCGCGTTCGTCGGGGAAGGTGTGGACGGCCTGGACGGCGAGGCCACGGGTGCTTGCCTCGAAGGTGATGTGGCTGAGGCGTGGCGTGAGGATGCGATTGCGGGGGGATTCGCGGTGGGAGATCCCACCGCGGCCGACGTCGAGGGTGAGTTCGGCGTAGAGGTGCATGAAGACTTCAGGCTCGACGCGTTCCGGCTCGACGGAGGTCTGATATTCGATGCCGGGTGTGGGCTTGAGGTGGGCGGTGCGTTCGTAGCGGACGTGGGAGCGGAAGATTGCGCCTGGCTCGGGGAGGGGCATGTCGGCGGGGCAGAGGATTTCGGTGAGGCGATTGTTTCCATAAGCCCAGGTGATGGCGTGGCCGCCGTCGAGGAGGCGAATGTCGGCCTCCCAGCCGTTGCGAGCGATGCGACGATGGGCGCGCTGGGGTAGCCACTCGGGGTGGATTGCCCGTTGATAGACCTGGAAAACCAGGTCGGCCACTTTGGTTCGCTCGGAACCGACGCCCATGAAGAGATGCTCCGTTGCTCGCGGTCCTTGGTCGAATGGCGTGAAGATGGGCTCGACGAGGAAATTATAGGTGTCGCGGGGCTAGGGTCGAATCGAGTTCCGACGATTTGCCCTTAAGGCTCGTGGTCGGCGATGGATGCGTCGAAATGAGGTGCATAGGTCGTGAGTCAGTTTGGGTTGACCGATAGGACGTGTCCTCATACGATCCGGCCCGAGTGGTCGATCCGTTCAGGGGATCGGGCTGCCGGACGAGAGTGAGACACCGATGAGCTCAGGCACGGAGGCCAGCCCCGCGATGCACACCGAGGCGTCGATTCCGCCCTTGCCCGTGCGGGCTTGGCGTGCTTTGCGAACACGAGGTGCTCAGTACGCCTGGCACAAGGCGATGCGGCGGGGCCTGGCGCGGTGGCCGGAGCTGAAGCGGCGGGTGGTTTATTCCGACCCCCGAACCTACTGGAGCTTGCGAGGGGGCGAGGATTATTTCCGCGAGCAGGAAGGGCAGCCGGGGCGGACGGCGCGGGCGGATTGGCTGGCAGAACGCGTGGCGGCTTATGGCGCTGAGTCGATTCTGGAGATTGGTTGCGGGTATGGCAAGCAGCTTCGGGCGCTTCGGGAGCGAACAGGCGTACCGCTGATGGGGATTGATTTCAGCCCGAGTCAACTGGCGATGGCGCGGCGATATCTGGAAGGGCTGGACGGGATCGGGTTGGTACTCGGGGATGGGCAGCGGTTGCCGTTCGCGGATCAGTCGTTCGACCTGGTGCTGACGTCGGCGGTGATTTTGCACAATCCGCCGGAGGTGGCGGAACGGATTCGCCGGGAGGTGCGGCGGGTGGGGCGGCGTTGGGCGGCGCATAACGAGGATTTGAACGTCAGCTACAACCGGTTCGGCTACGACACGGCGGCGTGGTATGAAGGGCAGGGGCTGGACGTGGTGGAGGTGACCGAGATTCCGGTGGCGGTTGGCGAGCCGCCGACGCAGTTTTGCGTGGCGGCGCTGTGACGACGCTGAGGGCGGTTGTCACGAGACGACGGGGGTCGAGAGCGGCCCTTGGCGAGGCCTCGGCGGAAACGCGCGGGGTGGTGCGCGACAGCCTGCTTGTGGCGGTGGGTGGGCAACTGGAACGAGTGCTGGGGATCGCGACGGCGCTGGCGTTGCGGTGGTGGCTCGATCCGTCGAGGCTGGGGGTTTACACGGGTCTGCGGATGTTTCTGGACAACACGAACCGGTCGAGCCTGGGGGTGGGGCTGGGAGCGGTGCAGGAGATTCCCTTGCTTCGCGCGCGAGGGCGTGAGGCGGAAGCGGATCGCGTGGCGGGGATCGCGCATGCGGCGAATACGTTGACATGCATTGTGTATGCGCTGGGCTTGCTCGCGTGGGCGGCCTGGCGCGCGCCTGGGTTGGCGGGAAATCCGCTCGCGGCGGAGTGGACGTGGGGGCTGGTGGCGGTGGCGGGGCTGACGCTGTTGAAGCGTTATGAGTCGTTTTTGATCGCGGTGTTACGGAGCCGTCGCGAATTTGGGCTGACGACGCAGGTGGATGTTCTGGAGTCGTTGGTCTCGGGTGTGGCGGTGGCGGGGGGGTTGTTGCTGGCGGGATTCTGGGGATTGCTGGGTGCGGTGGGGGTAATCCTGGGTGCGAAGATCGCATTTTTGCATGCGCGGCATCCGTGGCGGTTTGTGTGGGCCTGGGATGGGAGGGTGGTGTGGAGGTTGATGCGGACGGGGCTGCCGATTCTGGCGAACACGGCGGCGTTCGGGTGTGTGCTGGGGCTGGATCGGTTCGCGATTTTGACCTTGATGCCTGAAGGGGAGCGTGCGGTCGGGTTGTATTCGGTGGCGTTGATGGGGACGACGTGGAGCCTGGACCTGGCGGGGCGGATCACGCTGGTTTTGTATCCGTATTTCCAGACGGAACTGGGGCGAACCGAAGATGAGGGGCATGTGGCGCGACGTGCGATGCGATCGACCGAGGCGATGGCGCCGTTGCTGGCGGCGGGGGCGGCGCTGGCGTATGTGATCGGGCCGGTGGGGCTGGGGTTGCTGGTGCCGCGTTATGCGGAGGGTTTGCCGGCGCTACGGCCGTTGAT
>JBGSYY010000622.1:0-3076 GCA_041750675.1 Isosphaeraceae bacterium
AGCAGCCGCAGACTCGACAAATCGTACCGCCTGGGAAAATGCTCCCCCCACTTCATGAACGCACGGATCGCCGTCGGTGCCGTATAGAAAATCGTGACCCGGTAATCCTCGATCAGCTTCCAGAACCGCGCCTCGTCCGGCCAGTTCGGTGCCCCCTCATACATCACCACCGTCGCGCCCAGCGCCAGCGGCCCATACACCACATAGCTATGACCGGTGATCCAACCCACGTCGGCCGTGCAGAAATAGGTGTCATCCTCCTTCAGGTCAAACACCCATTCGGTCGTCTGCATCGTCCCCGTCAGATAACCCCCCGTCGTGTGCATGATCCCCTTCGGCTTCCCCGTCGAGCCTGAGGTATACAGAATGAACAGCGGATGCTCGCTATCCAGCGCCTCGGGCGGACAATCCGACGAAATGTCCGTCATCAGATCGTGCCACCAGTGATCCCGACCCGCCGTCATCGACACCTCTTGACCTGTCCGCCGCAGCACCACCACGTCCTGAATCGACGGGCACATCGCGGCCGCCCCATCCGCACTCTCCTTGAGCGGCAAAACCTTGCCACGGCGGAATCCACCATCCGCCGTCACAAGCACCTTCGCCTGGCAATCCTGAATCCGACCCGCCAATGCCTCGGCGCTAAACCCACCGAAAACCACCATATGCACCGCGCCAATCCGCGCGCACGCCAGCATCGCGATCGCCGCCTCGGGCACCATCGGCAGATAGATCGCCACCACGTCCCCGCTCTTCACTCCCAGACTCTTCAGTACGTTGGCGAACCGCCCCACCTCGCGCTGCAAGTCCTGATAACGCAGCACCCGCCGGTCCCCCGGCTCACCCTCCCAGATGATCGCCGCCTTGTTCCGCCGCGCACCCAGGCAGTGGCGATCCACGCAGTTGTACGACGCGTTCAGCGTGCCTCCGACAAACCACTTTACATGCGGCGATTCCCACTCACACACCGTCCGCCAGGGTGTCGACCACGCCAGCTTCCCGCCAATCTCGGCCCAGAACCCGTCCGGATCATCCTTCGCCCGGTTCCAAAGACTCTCATACTCGGCCATGCTGCCAATATGCGCGTCCCGGGCGAACTCCGCCGGAGGTGGGAAAACACGGTTCTCGACCAGCATGCTCTGGATCGACCCGCCGCCGGTTTCGGTCGCCATTCTGAGCTATCTCCCTGGGTGTTGGTCCACACCCGACACCACGCGCCCATTGTCGCGCGTTTCGGTCCGCTTGGCTGAGCACAACAACAATTCGACCCCAAGGGCATAGCGTAGAGGCGGCCGATCGACCCGTCAATCGTCGCGCCAACCGATCTCACGCCGCCGCGATCCGTTCCAGCCGCCTCAAATACTCGGCCACCGAGTCGGCCGTCGCCCGCGCCCCACGCACGCAATCCGGCACTCCCACGCCGTCAAACGCGTTGCCCGTCAAAAACAGCCCCGGATGCCTCGCCATCGTTTCCCGGATCGCCCCGACACGCTCAAGATGCCCCAGCGTGTATTGCGGCATCGCCCGCGCGTGCCGACTGATCGTCATCAACAACGGCTCACCCTGCGCGCCCAGCAACTCACCAAGCTCACGCCGCACCACTTCGCCAACCTGCGCGTCATCCAGATCAAACATCGACGGCTGCATCGCCCCGCCCAGAAAAACCCGCAACAGAACCGTCCCCGCCGGTGCCCGATGCGCCAGCTTCACACTGGTAAACGACACCGCCAAAATCGATCGCCCCTCAATCGCCGGAACCACCACCCCAAAACCGTCCAGCGGATGCGCCACCGCGTCGCGGCGGTACGCCACGTTCACCACGATCGACGACGCATACGGAATCCCCCGAAGCTGACGCGACAGCTCCGGATCATGGGCGTCGATCAGCCGCGCCGCCGCATGCGCCTCCGTCGCCAAAACGACCGCCGTTGCCTCGTGTGTCGATCCGTCCAGAAGTTCCAGCCGCCAGGGCCCTCGCGCATCTCCACGGCTAATCCGCCGTACCGGCGTCGACAGCCGTACCGTCCCCATCGGCAGCCGCGCGCCCAGTGTCTTCGTCAGCGTCTCCATCCCATCCCGCAACGTCATGAACAACCCATAACGCGCCCCCGACGACTGCTTCTCCGCCGTTCGTTGCTGCCGCGACTGACGCCACGCCGCTCGAATCAAGCTCCCATGCCGACCCTCCATCTCCAGAAATTGCGGCAACGTCGCCCGCACACTCAGCTCATTCGGGTCCGCCGTGTAAATCCC
This sequence comes from Isosphaeraceae bacterium, assembly GCA_041750675.1. Lineage (GTDB taxonomy): Bacteria > Planctomycetota > Planctomycetia > Isosphaerales > Isosphaeraceae > BPJS01. The sequence goes on from JBGSYY010000622.1 coordinate 2,254, forward strand.
GCCGACCAGCGGCTGCACCAACCGATCCAGCGCCTCGCGACCCAGTCGCCGTCGTACAAACGCCGCCAGACTCTCCTCATCCTCATTCTGATCGCGACGCGGCCGGATCAGGTCCAGCAGCATCCGAAACTTCCCACCCCACGACAGAATCGGACTGGCCAGCACCGGCAGCAACCGCGCCGGCGCCATCAAGATGAAACCCTCGGGCACCGGCACCAACCGACCCTCACGGACCACAAACGAACGCCGATGCGCCGTCTCCGTCCCCATCAGGCAGTCGCCTAACCCCAATTCCTGGCACAGTTCCAAAGCCCACGGCTTGTTGGTGATGAACGAATCCGCCCCGCCTTCGAGAGTGAATCCCCCGATCCGATCCGTCCAGATCGCCCCGCCCAGCCGATCCTTCGATTCCAGCAGCCGCAGCTCAACCGAGCCCGCCGACGAACGGTCGCCCAACGACAACCCCGTGTGCAGCCGATGGGCCGTCGCCAGCCCACTCAATCCGCCCCCAACGATGATTACCGATGTTTGCATCGTGGCGCCGCTCACCTCGGTAGTCGCCCCGGTCCCTCGTGCTCCATCTTCAAATGGGACGAGACGCCCAAAACACTCAGGCCCTCCATGCTAAAGCCCGCCAGCCAATCAATGCAATCACGGTAACCACAAACAAAGACGCGTTCGCCCCCAAAGAATCGGGGACGAACGCCTTCTCTTCAAGCCTCCACTCCGTGACCGCGGGGCTTCTCCGAAATCACTCCGGCCCAACCGGCGCCAGACCCGACACTTTACCTTGGGCCCCGGCCGCCGGCGCGGCCGGCGCGGC
>JBGSYY010000623.1:0-1815 GCA_041750675.1 Isosphaeraceae bacterium
GTTCGCCAGATAGACCGTCTGCACGGCCAGGCCCAGGGCAATCAGGCCCAGCGTCAGCCAACCCCGCGCCCGCTCACGCCATGCGGGCACGAACCGGGCCAGCTCGCTACCGAGCGCCAGGGCATAGGTTCCCCCGAAGCACAAAACCGTCAGGCGATCCATGTCAAAATGCGAGATTGCCGCGCGCAGGCGCGTCCTCGAAATGACCTCGACTCGACCCCGGAGAACCCCGGCGGCACAACCTTGGCGAACGATCCGCCTCTCAAGTGATTCTATCCGGCTGCCTATCCGTCTGCCCACCCGAAACAGTGCGACCCCACCCTTTGACACCCCGACGGCGCATCCCCAACAATAACCACGAGTGGCCGTTCCGTTCCGCCGATTCGGTCGTTGTCTCAGTCCCTCTCTCCCGCGCGCGAGCGGGCTTCTCCTCAAAGATGATCACGATGATGGCAAGCCCGGAGCGACGGCGCGGACGGTCTCATGCCGGACTCGCTGTTTTGCTGGTTTTGACGATCGGCGTGATCGTCGGATTGGCCTACGCCGCCAACCAGGCCGGTTGGCTTCGCCCCTGGGCCGATCCACTTGCCGACGCCAGCGCTGCTTACGATCGCGGCGATTTCGCCACCACGGCGCGAATCGCCCGCGAACGCCTCCGCGCCACCCCCAACGATCCCGACGCCCTCCGCTTCCTGGCCCGCGCCTCAATGCGTCTCGGACGCGACGACGTGGCCCAGGGCATTTATCAGAACCTGACCATCGAAAAGATGCAGAGCGAGGACTTCCTGCTGCTGGCCACCAGCCTCTCGCGCCTCGACCAGACCGACGGCGCGCGCAAGCTGCTGCGCGAGGCAATCGGCCGCGACCCCGAGAATCCTCAGGTCCTGGCCGAGCTGGCGCGGCTGCTCGCCCTGGTCGACCAGCTCGACGAGGCCCGCGCCCTGGCGGCTCGGCTCGCCAAGATTCCCGGCTGGGAACGCCAGGGCTGGATCTTGCAGGGCATCTTGCATCACGAGCTAGGCCGCCACGATCAATCGGCAGAAGCACTGGCCCAGGCGCTGAAAGCCCCGGAAACCGAGCACTCTACCCAGCCCGATTCCGCCCTGCGCAAGCTCCGCGCCCGCGCCCTGCTCGCCCAGGCGAAACCCGCCGACGCCCTGGAGACCCTCGCCCCGCTCAACACCTCCGCCACCACCGACCTGGAAGTGCCCTGGCTCGCCAGCCGCGCGCATCTGCAGCGCGGCGATTACGAACAGGCGAACGCCGAGGCCGCCCGCGCCGGCACCTATCTCGACGACCAGCCCCTGGCCACCGAGCCGGCTGCCTATGTGGGCGCGGCGGCGTGCGCTCCGTGCCACAAGGAGATCCACGGCTCACAGCAATCGAGCCATCATGGCGCGACCTTCGCGCTCGCCCCCGAGATGACCCGCTGGACCCTCCCCGACGCTCCCCGAACCGACCGCTTCAACAAGGAGGTCCACCACCAGATCACACCCTCAGCCGAAGGCCCACGCTTCACCACCACGCGCGACGGCCAAGCGGCTTCGGGCCTGATCCAGTACGTTTTCGGCTCCGGCGACCGGGGCGCGACGCCCGTCGGCCGCACCGACGACGACGGCAAGCCGATCGAGTTCCGGCTCTCCTCCTATGGGGCCCAGCAAGGCTGGGATGTCACCACAGGCCACTCGCCAACCCCCGCGAACGCCGCCGACGGCACCGCCCGAGCCTATCTCGGCCGCGATCTCGACGCCGACGGCCTCCGCCGCTGCTTCGAATGCCACACCACGGATACGCATAGCGCGATCGTTCAGGCCC
>JBGSYY010000624.1:0-2876 GCA_041750675.1 Isosphaeraceae bacterium
GTCGGCCGCAAGCCGCGAAAGACTCTGCGCGGCCGCGGTGCGAACCTCCGGTGGCGCGGGATCGGCCAGCGCTTTCACCAGCATCGCCAGCGGATCAACGGCCGCCTTGTCGATCAACTCCGGCGTCATCTTGAACGAGCCAAGCGCAAGCGCTAGATACCGGGCGACATCCGTCGTCTTACCGCTCGCCGGCCGGCTCAGTTCGTCGCCCAGCAGCTCGGCAAGCTGGCCGCAAAGAGCGGGATCGCTGGCTAGCTTCGGCTCATTATAAATCAGGCTGGCCAGCTCATAGGCCGCCCGCCAGCGCCGGTTCTCGTTCTCGGAGCGAATCGCCTGCACATAGTGCGTCGTATCTTGCCCGCCCGTCGCCAGCCGACCGAACAGCCCGTAAACCACTAGCAGCAGGCAAACCAAGATTACGACGACAATGAACGGAATCACGAAAAGCTGCATGATGAACCGCGCCGAGGGCGGATCAACCGGTGGAAGTTCGGTGGGCGGAACGGGAGTTCGCGTGGCGTCGTCGGTCATGATCGCTCGGGAGGGTGAGTCGGGTGAGCCAGAAATCGGACGATTCCCAGGGTATCGCCTGAACCGTTGTACGGGCAGTGGGTGGATTGTACGCCCCACCTCGACGTGACCCTTATGTACCGATGAGAAGCGGGATGAGTTCCTCTGGCCGGTCGATCACATGGTCGGCCTGATGGACCCGAAGCTGACCCCTGGTGTGCGTCCCCCAGGTCACGCCGATGACCACACCGCACCTCGCGTTCCGTCCTTCCTCGATATCGGCGGGTGCGTCGCCAACCTTCGCCACCTGGCCGGAATCGGCCATCCCAAACCGCTCCATCAACGCCCGGATCATGTCCGAGGCGGGACGCGCGTGCTCAACCTCGTCGCTCGTGATCACGGCGTCGACCAACCCGTCGCGAAGCCAGCCCAGTCGCTCAAGCAGCAAGTTTGCGGTCCCGCGCGAAAAACCGGTGTCCAGGGCGATCGCGATTCCCGCTCCGTGCAACTCCCGAAAGACAGCCTCGATCCCCGCGATCGGTCGAACCGCCAGCTCGCCCTCATAATGCCTCTTCATGCGATCGAGAAAGTCGGCATGGATCGAATCCACGCGGTCAGGCGTGGCATCGTCAACAGGCAAAAGCCGTCGAATCGCTTCCGGCTTGGCCAACCCCATCACGGCGTCGATCGCCGTCGGCGTGACCACCTTGCCGGCGGTCGCCAGCGCCTCGGCCAGAGCATGGTTCACGTCGCCGTGGTCTTCCATCGTGGTCCCGGCGATATCGAAGACCACAAGGCGAAGCTTGGATGTCATTGCGGATCGCCTGCCGGAAGAGAGAAAACAAACGCTCGCATCTCTGCTCACGATAACAATTCATCACCAAGCAGATGCTCGGTCAGACCAAACGAGAGCGTCATCCCCGCCCCGCCAAGTCCATGAATCAGCGTCACCCCCGGCTCCGGCTGAGCGTGGAACCAGGGTTGTTGGGGATGCCGGGCGTACACTCCATGCCAGCGCGCGGAGAGCGAAGGTGGTCCGGGCAGACGGAGAGAACTTCGCAAATAGTCCAAAATAAGGTCGTCGATTCGGGGATTGTCGAATGGGTCAAGGGCCGCCGTGTCGTATTCGTGGGAGTCGCCCAAAACCAGCTCTCCGCGCCCGTTCTGCGCGGCCATGACATGGATTCCAAACTGATCGTAAAGCGGCATCGTGCGCACGAACCGCTCGCGCAGGGCGGGAAGCGTGGGACACTCGGCGAAACTGGCGTAATGCCTCAGCGTCAGCCCTCCGGCCAGCATCGGGCCTAGCCTACCACCATCCGCGAGTGGCGTGGTCCGCATCATCTGAAGCTTGCACGGAACCAGTCCGGATTGCGCAAGTGTTTCGGGATACAAGGTGAGAAGGTCCGTCCCCGACGCGACAATCAACCGCTCGGCCTCAATCACCCCCCGCGAGGTCCGCAGAGTGGGGCGATCATAGGCTGTCGCCACGCAATCAAACCGGAAAACGACCCCATGAGCCTGCTCAAGCCAGGCCGGAAGCCGTTCCAGAATCTGCCGGGGATCAACACACAGCTCGGCGGTGCTCTGAAGCGCGAGCTTCAGGCCGTCGGGCTGAAGATACGGCGAAAGCCGCAGCGCGGCGGCCGGGTCGAGCAGTCGTGTGCTGGAAACACCGTGTCGCTGCGCCAGCGCATGGTATTCGCCCAGCACCTCAGCCTCGTCGTCCTGATAGGCGACGTGCAGCGACCCACACGGATCATGCCACGCCCCGAGGCCCTCCAGGAGTTCCCGCCAATGCGCTAGGCTGCGGTCAGCCAGATCACGCCGGGGACCAAACGGCTGGCCGATCGGCCAGATCATCCCAAAGTTCCGGATCGACGCGCCGAGCGGACGCGGCGAACGTTCGCAGACCACGACCCGCCGGCCGGCTCTCGCAAGGTGATACGCGCACGCCAGTCCGATGATCCCGGAACCGGCGATCGCCACGTCAAAGCGCTCTGTTGTGTTCATGTGCGTGACTGTTCCGTAGCGATCTGAGCACGCCTCTGCGCGATCCAGAACACAAAGGCGACGATCGCGGCAATTCCCGCGATGGCCGCCAGCGCCTCAAACGCACCAGGCCAACCCCGTGTCCGCGTGATCTGGGGAATACCCACCCCGGCCAGAATCCCACCCAGATAGCCGAAACCATCCACCATGCCGGAAAACGTGGCGCTCCCACGCTTACCGCCCAGATCAAGCGCCATCGCACCCCCCAGAAACGAATAAGGCCCAATCAATAAGAACCCCAGCGAAGCGACCAGCCCAAGCGCCAGATTGGTCGATCGCAGCGGATCGATCCGCGCAAGCAGCAGCAGCACCGC
>JBGSYY010000625.1:0-7942 GCA_041750675.1 Isosphaeraceae bacterium
ACCGTGCCCTGGCCGCGGACGGCGACGAAGATGGTGCCGGCGGGGGCGGCGGAATCGGGGCTAGTCGGCAGATTCGGGCAGGCCAAGGCGGCAACGACGACGTGGCCGTCGACGAGCAGGGCGAGAGCGACGGCGTATTGCTCCTTGCGGAGGAAGCCCTTGGTGCCGTCGATGGGGTCGAGGGTCCAGAAACGCTTCGAGTGGGACTCCGCGCCGCCGTGATCGATCCAGCGGAGTACGGACTCGGCGTCGGCGTTGGGATGGATTGTCTGAACCTGGCGAACGACGCCCTCGAGAAGCGGTTTGTTGCCGGGCATGCGCAGCTCGGCGGCATCTTCCTCGGCGACGACGGGATCGTGGGGGAAGGCGTCGGCCAGAGTATGGCAGATGAGGGCCTGGCTGCCGAAGTCGGCGACGGTGACGGGGCTCTTGTCCTTCTTGGCGAGGACGTCGGGCGAGATCTCGGCCTGGACGGCGCGGCAGAGGCGGCTGGCCTCACGGACGGCGGCGATGGCGATTTGGCGTTCGGTTTCGTAGGGCATGTTGGAATTGAGGCCTTTGTGAATTGGGAGTGGGTTCTCGGGGTGTTGGGGTATTTCGGCCCCGCTCCCCGGCCCTCCCCACGCGGGGGAGGGAGGTTAGAGGATGACCCCCGCCCGGAATGGAGAGGGGGGGGGGGCGTGACTACTTCTTGATGAGAGCTTTGTAGGTGAGTTCCTGGACGTCCTTCCAGAGGGTGTTGCCGCCGGAGGGGTGGGTTTGTGTGAAGAGGATGCCGAGGAGTTGGTTCTGGGGATCGACCCAGAAGAACGTGTGGAAGAAGCCGCCCCAGGAGTAGGAGCCGGAGGGGGCAGGTCCGTTGTATTTGCCGCGGTCGGTGACGACGCCGAAGCCGTAGCCGAAGCCATCGCCGTGGACATCGAGGTTGATGGCGAGATCGCCGAGCTGGTTGGTGGTCATGGCCTGGACGGTCTCAGGCTTGAGCACACGCGTGCCGTCGAGTTCGCCCTGGTTGAGAAGCATCTGGAGGAAGCGCGCGTAGTCGCCGAGGGTGGAGACGAGGCCTGCGCCGCCGGAATAGAAGCCGGCATTGTCGCCCCATTCAGAATAGGACGTGGAATAGACGAGTGGGCCGCGCTGAATGAGCGAGGACGGGCGCGGGGCGAGAGGTTGACCGTTTTCGAGGCCGTAGACGGTGGCCAGGCGGTCGCGTTTCTCGGTGGGGAGAACGAAGTGGGTGTCGTTCATCTTGAGCGGCTGAAAGATGCGCTCGCGGAAGAAGGTGTCGAGCGACTGACCGGAGACGACCTCGACGACGCGGCCGAGGACATCGGTGCTGAGGCTATAGTGCCACTGCTCGCCCGGCTTGAACAGGAGAGGCATGGTGGAGAGGCGAGCGATGTTGTCGGCGAGAGTGCCTGGGGTTTCGGAGAGGCCGTCGGAGATGCCGGCGCGAACGTAGAGGGGTGTGACGGGGGTTCCGTCGATGAATCGGTAGGAAAGTCCGGAGGTGTGGGTGAGTAGTTGGCGGATGGTGATGTGGAAGGCGATTGGCTCGGCGGGTGTTGTGCCGTCGGGATTGACCAGCCGGGTGACGCAGAACTCGGGGAGGTACTTGGCGAGTTGGTCGTCGAGCGAGAGCTTGCCTTCGTCGACGAGGATCATCACGGCGGTGGAGGTGATAGGCTTGGTCATGGAGGCGATGCGGACGACGGTGTCGGCGGCGAACGGCTTTTGCGCCTCACGGTCGGCGTAGCCGGCGGTTGCGAGGGTGGCGACCTGCCCGTTGCGGGCGACCAGGAGGGATGCGCCGGCGATTTTCTGACCACTGACCTCGACATCGAGGCGATGCTGGAGAGCGGGCAGCTTGGCGGTATCGAAGCCGAGAGCGGAGGCTCGGTCGGCGTTGGGGAGGCCCTGGGCGGATGCAGGAATTGTGCAAAGAGTGAGGATGAGGGCGAGTGGGCGGAAGCAAGTGAGCATGGTGGAACCTCGATATGGAGAGCCGACGGTGAAGTTAATGAACTTATAAGCGCCACACTTTACGTTGATTGGCCGCTTGGGTTCGTTTTGGGAAAATCGTTCATGGGGCCTGGGTTCGTTTGTGAGATTCGTGCGTGCGAGCGACGCGCCGCAAGGGAGGGACAGGCACGCCTGAACCAAAGGGAGCCCGTCCCACTTTGCGGGTCTGGGAGGGGCTTGGGTTCGTTTGCGAAAAAACGAGATCGCGTGCAGTTGTGTTCACATGGGCCGAAGCGAAGTGAACGAATGGCGGCCGCTTGGGTTTGTTTCGCGCCGGCGCGGAGTGGTTCCTGGGTTTTTCCGAGAATTCTCCGAGTCGCGTCGGAGTTTCGGGTTTGGCTTGAGGAGTTGCAAGCCCCTGGCAGGCCAGGCAGTTGTTCCGGGGTTGCGTGCGTGGGGGACGATGACGGTCTGCTGGAAGACTCCGTTTGGGGATGAGGGAAACCCTCTACCGGGCCTGTGCTCGGGGGCAAGGCGTGTAGCGGTGCGCCGGGTTTGTTTTGAGGGAGTCGCATCGCGTTGGGATTTGCGTGGCGTGTTAGCGCTCTGGCAGCTTGAGGACGTACTCGAATGGTCGGTTTGTCGGAGTGTGGGGATTGATTGATTTCTGAGAGACGCCTGGGGTTCGCCCGGGGGTGGTTTGCTTCGGTCCCTCGGGCCTGGGAAGGCCACGAGAGACCCCGGCAGCCGCGCGGAGCTTCAGGGAGCGGGTCGTGAAGGACGGATGGGGGCTGGGCAGCAGTTGAGGGGGCAGACATCGTGGTTGGCGGGGTAGTGGCCGATGGCGCGGCGGTCGAGGGATTGGGCGAGTCGTTCGGCGATCAACTCGCCGAGCATGGAGACGAAGCGGGGGTGGGTGCCGACGGTGGCGGCGCGGACCATGTGGATGCCGTGAGCGTCGCAGCGGTGGCGGGCCTCGTCGTCTAGGTCATAGAGGACTTCCATGTGATCGGAGAGGAAGCCGACGGGGTCGATGATCAGATTCGTCACGCCCTGGGAGTGGAGGGCGTCGATGTGGTCGAGGATGTCGGGTTCGAGCCAGGGGTCTTGAGGGCGGCCGCTGCGGGATTGGTAGACCAAGGCCCAGCGCTCGGGGGGGAGGCCGATGGATTCGGCGACGAGGCGGCAGGTTTCCTTGAGTTGTTTTTCGTAGTCGCAGTTGGCGGACATGCTGGAGGGGATGCTGTGGGCGGTGAAGGCGAGGTGGAAGGATTGGCGGGCATTGTCTGAAGGAAGCTGGGCGATGGCGGATTGGACGCGGTCGGCGTTGGCGGCGATGAAGTCGGGGTGGTTGTAGAAGACGCGCATCTTGTCGAAGGTGGGTGCGCCGGGGCCGGCGGTGTCGGCGGCGGCGTAGACGTTTTCGCGATACTGGCGGCAACTGGAGTAGGAGCTGTAGGCGGCGAGGACGACGGCGAGGGCGTTGCGGTGGCCGGCGTGGGTCATGGCCTGAACGGCGTCGGGCAGGAGGGGGTCCCAGTTGCGGTTGCCCCAGTAGAGGGGCAGCGCGATGCCGCGGCGATCAAGCTCGGGGCGGAGGGCGGCGATGAGGTCGCGGACCTGAGCGTTGATGGGGCTGACGCCGCCGAAGTGGTGATAGTGCTCAGCGACTTCTTCGAGTCGCTCTCGGGGGATGTTGCGGCCGCGGGTGACGTTTTCGAGAAACGGCATGACGTGGTCGGGATGCTCGGGTCCGCCGAAGCCGACGATGAGGAGGGCGTCGTAACCGGCGGGGTTGGGGGCGGTGGATTCGGGCAGAGCCGAGGTCGACGGGGTGATTGTGGAATTCATGGCGTTGGGTGATGATCGAGAGGATGAGGGCGGGCGGGGGCGAAGATTATTCTTCTATATATAGGCGCAGAGGGAGACGGTTGTCGACGTGATGAGACCGAAGAGGTGCGTTGCTCGGGCTTACGCCCGATGACGGCACCCTACTTGGGGGACGGGCGGGGGGATGGTCTGGTGCGTTGCTCGGGCTTACGCCCGATGACGGCACCCTACGGCGATTTGGTAGGGTGTGTCAGTGGACGATAGCCCACGCAAAGCACCGAGATTGAGAGAGTGCGGAGATGTCGGACTATCGACGTTGGTTCGTGACGGGCGGGGTCTATTTTTTCACCGTCGTTACAGAGCAACGGCGTCCGATTTTTGGAGACGAACGCGCGGTGGGGTTGCTGGGGCGGGTTTTTCGGAGGGTGGCCGCCCACAGACCGTTTGAGACCATCACCATCGTGCTGTTGCCGGATCATCTTCATTGTGTTTGGGCGCTTCCGCGTGGCGACGTCGGCTATCCCGGCCGCTGGCGATGGGTGAAGAAGGCGTTTTCGCAAGAATGGTCGGCGATTGATCCGAGTGACGATTGGATCAGTGATTCACGGGCGGCTCGGGGCGAATTGGGGTTCTGGCAGCGGCGGTACTGGGAACACAGCATCCGGGATGAGCAGGATCTGAAACAGCATGTGGATTACATCCATTACAACCCGGTAAAGCATGGGTATGTCCGGCGCGCGGCGGACTGGCGGTGGACGAGCTTCCATCGGTTTGTCAGGGCAGGGGAGTATGACGTGGAGTGGGGGAGCGTGGAGCCGGAGGGGCCGGCATTCGTGGTGCCGGTGTGAGTGGGCGAGATGGTTCGTTGCGATGAAGTGATGGGGTCAATGAAGAGGTGCGTTGCTCGGGCTGACGCCCGATGACGCACCCTACAAACTACGGGGTTGGGGGTGAGATGGGGGTCATGGTGTGGGCTTGGAGGATGTCGATGGGGCCGGAGGGGCCGCCCTGGGCGTGGAGGGTGATGCGGGTGCGGGTGGGGTCGAAGTCGACGACGCGGGTGATCCAGACAGAACCGTCGGTGGGGGTGTCGGTGCCGGCGATGTAGGCGGCCTCGCCTCGGAGGGGGATCACCTCGATGATCGAGTGATCGACGTAGATGGCGAGGTGGAGCGAATCGCCGGGGGGGAGGTCGAGAGGGGCCTTTGTGCCGGCGACTTCGAGAGATTTGCCGTCGAAGCGGATGGGTACGCCGTCTTTGCCTTCGGCGTCGGCGAGAACGTCGAGGCCGACGGAGCGGGCGTCGCCGAGGGTGAGGTGGACGTTGAGCCAGAGGGAGGGGCCGGAGAATTCGGGAGGCAGAAGTTCGGTTTCCTTGAGAGATTCGCGGGTGAGGAAACGGTGCGGTTCGTTGGTGCTGAGTAGCTCGCGGAGGAAGAGATAGGGGTATTGCTTGAGGCGGCCATCGAGGCGGCCGATGGAGAGCTGGCGCGGAAGGGTGAGGCAGTGCCGCCAACCTTTGCCGGGAGGGACGCCGTTGATCCAGCCGAAGAGGATGGGGCGGTCGACATTCTGGACGAGGACGCTGGGGGCGTAGACCTGGCTGTGGTCGAGGATGCCGCGAGCGGTGGGGGTGAAGGCGGCTTTCGTCTCATCGAAGTCGCCGACGAACCAATGGACGGGTTGGCCCTGAGACGTGATGAGCACGAACCGGCCGTCGAGGGGAAAGAAGATCGGGCATTCGACGTTCTTCACCTCGGGGTCGGGGTGGGTGAAGAGAACGCCGCGATAGCTCCACTTTGTCAGCTCCTCGTTTTCGGCCTGGTAGAGGAGCACGACGGCCTGGCCGCCCTGGCTGGCGTTGAGGTTGCCGCCGCAGACCATGTAGGTTTTGGCGTTGTGCTGGAAGACGTAGGGGTCGCGCCATTCGTGAACTTTTGTCTCACCGTGGATGGATTCGGCGAGGATGGGGTTGGCTGGGTGCTTCTTCCAGGTGAGGAGGTTGGGGTCGTTGGCATCTTCTGGGATCGCGGCCCATTGTTCGGGAGGGTGTTTGTCGCTGATGCTGGTGTAGAAGAGCATGGGGGTGCCGTCGGCGCGGGTGATGGCGGAGCCGGAGAAGACGTGGTCCTCGCCTTTCGACTTTGAGGGCCAGAGGGCGATGGGCAGGCGCTCCCAGTGGACGAGGTCGTTGCTGACGGCGTGGCCCCAGTGCATGTGGCCCCATTCGTCGCCGTACGGGTTGTGCTGGAAGAAGGTGTGATATTTGCCGTTGCGGAAGAGGAGACCGTTGGGGTCGTTGAGCCAGTTGGCGGCGGGGAGGATGTGGTAGATGGGACGTGAGGGGTCGTCCTTGACCTTCTCAGCGGCGGTGGCGACGGAGGTGTTGGCCTTGGTGAGAAGGGCTTCTCGCTCGTCCTGGGCCTGGGCGTTGATCGTGACCAGAAGAAAGACGATCCACAGATGACGCAGCGGGACGCAGATGGGTAAGGAAGCAGGGCCGGGGGAGGGTTCACGGGTGAGGATTGGGGGAGAGGCGGCCGATCGGGGCATGGGAGGGGTTTCCTTCGGCGCGATGTTCAGGGCTTGTTGAGGGGGACGATGGGCTGGTCGTCGCGGATGGGCCAGTTGAGGTGGTGGTGGAGGAACTCGAAGGTGCCGACGCCGTGGATGGTGTGGGGGCCGACGAACCATTCGATCCGGCAATGATCGGGCGGAAGCTTGAGACGCGCGGCGTAGAGGTGGCGGACCTTGGCGAATTCGTGCGCGACCATTTCATCGGGGGCGACGCCGTCGAAGTGGCCGCGTTCGACCATGAACGGGCGGGGCGCGATGAGGGCGGCCATCTCGCTGTAGTTGAAGGTGGAGCCGAGGTCCCACTCGAAGATTTCGTATTCGTTGGTCCAGACGTAGCTATACGGGCTGCGGGTGGATGCGTTTTTCCAGACCCATTCGTTGAAGTCGGCGGAGCAGATCGAGAGGCAATAGTTCTTCACCAAGGGCGGGATACGCATGGCGGACTTGCCGCCGTAGGAGAGGCCGTAGAAGGCGATGCGGGAGGGGTCGACGTTGGGGAGAGTTTTGAGCCAGTCGGTGATTTGCTGGTGCTGGGGGACGATGATTGAGAAGAGGGTTTTGCCGAGCGGGTTGGCTTTGCGCTGAAGGGTGCGGAATTTGTCCTGGCCGATGTAGAGGTTCTGGGGCGCGAAGGTGATGAAGCCGCGTTCGGCGAGGCGGAGCGCGTACTGGTTGTAGGCGGGGTTATTGACGGTGGGGTCGGCGAGGTCCTGGGGACGTCCTTCGAGGCCGTGCTGGCAGACGACGACGGGGCGCTTCTCTCCCTGCTTGAGATCTTTGGGCAGGACGAGGATGCCGTAGGCGAAGACATCTTGCCAGACGTCGAGGACGACCTCGTAGCCGGTGAGCTTGTCGGTTTCGAAGAGCTTGCGGGAGCGGGGGTCGGGGGGGAGGAGGGGGTCGTCGAAGCGGCCGATGATGTCGCGGTAGAAGATCTCGCGGTAGGGTTCGATGGTTCTGGCGTAGGCCTCGGGGCTCGACGTGTCGAGGTCTTTCATGAACTCGGCGCGGACGTAGGGGCTTTCGGTGAGGAGGGCTTGGGTGTGGCGGTCGAGTTGGTGGATGAGGCGGGACTGGCGCTTCTCGATCCAGGTGGAGAAGTCGCGGGTCTCGGGCTTCGGAGGGTTGTCGGGTGGTGAGAGTGTGAGGGTAGGCTCAAGGGCGCGAAGGAATGCGGAAAGGGCGGGGTCGGAGGCGGGCGGACCGTCGCCCTTCGCGCCCGAGGCCATCAGCTCGATCGTAGGGCCGGGCGGTATGAGTGCTCGGGTGCGGTCGAACTCGGCGCGGACCATGTCGAGAGGGGGCGTGGTGAGGCGGCCGGGCGCGCCGCCGTTACCGGGGACGATTTCGACCCTGGGCCATGCGGCGGCTTCGACGACGAGTGGCCGAGGTGAAACAAGGCTTGCTAGTTCGGCTCCGCCGAACTCGTCGAGAAGGCCGAAGACGTTGCGGTCGACAGGCTCGGACCAGGTGTCTAGGCGGGAATCGAACGCACCACTGACAAAGGCGGCGTCGATGCGCGGGTCGAGTACGGCGGCGTACAGAGCGATCAGGCCGCCCTCACCGACGCCGA
>JBGSYY010000626.1:0-2573 GCA_041750675.1 Isosphaeraceae bacterium
CTCCGGCAGCGCCACCTCGGCCGCATAGACGAAATGGATGTCGCCCCAGCGTCGCGCGTCGAGGCTCTTGCGGACGATCCGCCACGGACCCAGCTCCGAAGCGTTCACACCCAGGCGTGCCGCCAGCTTCTCCGGCAGCGCCGCTTCCGGTTCATCGACACTCAGCACAATGTTGGAAACACGCAAAGACATGATAAGACCGGATTCCCCAGCAGATTGTGTCGTTGTAAAGCGCGCGGCAAAGGTCGACCGCACACCGACACGCCGCGCGCAAAAATTTGAGCCGAGTGGATCAGCCCTATTTCGGGCCGAAGGTGACCAGTGTCATGTCGTCGGCCTGGGGATGATTGGCGGAGAACTCGCGAATGTCTTGAAGCAACGCACGAGCAACCGATGCCGGCCCGCCGCCCGATTCGGCCACGCGCTTCGGTAGGCGATGATTCTCGTGCCAGTCGTACCGCTCCGCTTGGCTGCTCTCGGCGTCGGTCACGCCGTCGGTATACATCAGAACCACGTCGCCGGATTCGAGCGTCACCTCGCCCTGACCGTAGTTGGTGTCGTCGTTGATTCCGAGCGGGCATTCGCCCACGTCCTCGCCGACCTCGTCGATCGTGCCTGAGGCCCGGCGGATCATGATCGGCATGTGGCCCGCCGACGCATACATGAGCCGCCTCCGCTTCTGATCCAGGACCGCCAGGCTGAGCGTGATGAACCGCTCCTCGATTCCGGCGTCGCACAGCAGTTTATTTGCCATCGTCGTCGCCGGGCCGGGCTGCCGGTGGGTGAGAATCGCGGCGCGGATATCGCCTGAGAACTTCGCCATCATGAGCGCCGCCGCGACGCCCTTGCCCGCAACGTCGCCGATCGCGATTGCCAGATGATCCTCGTCGAGCCGAACAAAGTCGTAATAATCCCCGCCAACCTTCAGAGCCGCGTTGTAATGAGCGAAGAATTCATACCCCTCGACATTGGGAACATTCCGAGGCAGGAACCGCATCTGAATTGTCTGCGCCAGGTTGATATCGCGCTTCATTTGCTCCTGGGAGATCAGGGTTTCGTGCATCTCGGCGTTCTGCAAGGCGATGGTGGCCTGCCGGGCCACAGCCTCCAGAATGTCGAGATCCTCCTGGCTGAACTGCTTGCGATCGCTGGTGTCGAGCTGGAGGATACCCAAAACGTGCCCGTCGGAGGTCAATAACGGAGCGCACATGACCGATCGGATTCGCAGATCAACGATAGAGGCGCTGGTCGGCAGGTTGGCGTCGGCGCTGGCGTCTTGACTGAGCACCACCTTCTTTTGCTCGACGACGTGGCGGATGATCCCCTTGCTGAACTGAAGCCGGGAGTCTTCGGGAGGGGCGGCACCGAGATTGGTGCGGAGCGGCTGACGTTTGGACGGCCGCAGCTTGTGAAAGACCTGACCGAAGACCAGCTTTTGGGGATCGTTCCCCTTCAGAAGCACCAGGAAGGCGCGCTCAGCCTGAACGAAGAGATTGAGCAGCGACTCCAGAATCTTGGGCGCGAGCGTATCCACGTTGAGGCTGGTGGAGAGGTTACGCGAGATTTCGAGAATCGCTTTGAGCTTCACCTCCGGCCGTACGACGCTCGCCTGCAGGTCGCTGCGCGAAGCGTCGAGCATGTGGATCGTCGAGTCGTCCGGGCCGTCGAGTACCTCGACGCCGCTGTTGTCCTTCAGGCTCGGATCTTCCAGATGGAAGACCAGTTCGACGTCGCAGATGTTGATTCGGTCGCCGGGCGTCAGCGGGAAGTCTTCGTTGGGATTGAGCAGTTGCTCGTTGACCTTGGTGCGATTGCGAGCGTTTTGGTCGGTCACAAAAAACCGGTTGCCGTCGCGGCGGATCAACGCGTGCTTGCGGCTGATTCCGGGCGGTTCCAGCACAATATCGCAATCCTGCAGCCGGCCGATCATCATCCGCGGCCTGTTCAGGGGGATGACCTGGCCCGGGCTGGTGCCGTTATGCACAACGAGGACGGCCATCGCTTCGGATCTCGGATGGGGCGCTTCGAGAAAAGGTGGATCGGCGGCGGGCCGGGAGACGCCAGAGTCGCGGCCTCGGGCCGAGAACGGCGAACAACCAGTAAATTTCATCTTACCAGAGATCACGACCGTTGCGAGAGCGCGGAATTTTCGGCGACCGAGCCTTCAGGTTCACGGCTGACGGGCTACGAACCGGGATCGAGCCGATCAATGGCCTGTCGGGCGACGGGACCGCCGATTTGGAGCGGCTCGGCCAGTTGGCCACTCAGCCGGGCCAGCGGCGCCGCAGCGGTCGTCCCTCGGCCCGATGGCGACCGACGGGCCATCATCGTGATTTCCAGGGCCAGAGCGGCGTGGGCCGGGTCCATCAGTTCGAGGTTCGACCATGAGCGGAATTGTTCGAGCACGCCCGAAGCGTCGTCGCGTCGAACGGCCGCGCCAGCAAGCGCCAGGCGAGAAAGGGCTTGCCAGGATTCCCGACCCAACCGGCGATGGCCCTCGCCGAGTTCCCGGCCAAGCTGGTCGAGGCGTTGGGCGTCCCCGCGCAGGATCAAGTCACGAATGAGCTGAAGGT
>JBGSYY010000627.1:0-11305 GCA_041750675.1 Isosphaeraceae bacterium
GTCGGCGGTTGGCGTGCGGGGCGGAGTTGTGGGTGCTGGGGCGTCGGGATTTGCCGGTGGTGGTAGGCACGGCGGTGGTACGCGCGGGGGCATCGGCGGACGGACCCGGGCGCAATGGTCTGGCGGAGCTGACGTCGGCGATGCTTGACGAAGGGACGGAGAATCGAAGCGCTCATCAGCTTGCACTCGACGCGGAGCGGCTGGGGACTTCGATCTCTACGGGGGCGGGCTGGGACGGCAGCTACGTCCAGATGCGCTGCCTGACACCGCACCTGGACGCGAGCCTGGAGCTGGCGTGCGATGTGCTGTTGCGGCCGTCGTTTCCTGAGAGCGAGTGGACGCGGCTGCACGCGCAGACCAGGGCGGGCCTACAAGCCGAGCGCGATCGAGCGGAGGCGCTGGCGCAGCGGGCGTTGCTCAATGTGCTGTATGGAGCGGGTCATCCCTATGGGATGCCGTCGGAGGGAACGGAGGCGAGCGTCGAGGGGCTGTCGCTGGGGGATCTGCGTGCCTTCTACACGCGGCATTTCCGGCCCGACCAGGCGGCTTGGATTGTCGCCGGAGATGTGGACGCGGCGGAACTAGCCGATCGGCTGGACGCGAAACTTGCGGAATGGGGGTCGCGTGCGGGTGGGGGGAGTCTGGCCCCGCCGGATAGGCCGGCGAGGCCGTCGTCGCCAAGGATCGTGCTGGTGGATCGGCCGGGAGCACCCCAGGCGGTGGTGCGCGTGGGGCATGTGGGGTTCGCGCGAAGCGAGCCGGATCACGACGCGGCGATGCTCTGGAATCAGATTCTGGGCGGGATGTTCACGTCGAGGCTGAACTCGAAGATTCGCGAGGAGAAGGGGTTCACTTACGGGATTCGCAGTCATTTTGATGCGCGGCGGGGACCGGGGCCGTTCTGGATCGGGGCATCGTTGCAGGCGGATCGGCTGGCGGAGGCGCTGAATGACATTCATACGGAGGTCTCGGTTTTGTTGGCGGAGCGGCCGCCGACGCTGACGGAAGTGGAAGACGCGCGGCGGGCGTTGATCGAGGGTCAGGCGCGGCAGTTCGAGACGCCGGGGGCATTGGTTTCGCGTTACGCAGGATTGTATCTGCACAATTTGCCACTTGATGATTACGTTCGTCTGGCGGAGAGATTGAATGGAATTAAGACTGGCATGATGCTCGACGCGGCGCGGCGGCATGTGCATCCGGAGGCGTTCGTTTATGCCCTGGTGGCCGATGCGGACCAGGTGCAGCCCTCGCTGGAGAGGTTGGGGTGGGGGCCGGTGGAGCGGATCGATCCCCAGATGCTCGTTAAGGGTGCGACCGTGGATGGTGGCACGAGATGAGTGGGGAAATTAGGAAACGCGACTGAAGAACCTGGAGCGATTGTGCGTCTGCAAACGGCGGCAACGGAAAGGTGACTCGGCTTGCGCCCTGTCCGGATGGGACCTTTGAGGGATAGGATGAGCTCGTCGGTGTGGTCCGGGAACCATGCGGGGCCGAGGAGGAGTCGCCAGATGCCAGCTCGATCGCGACAGCGAGGTGCCTGGGAGGTTGGCTGCATCCAGGTGCGTTGGGGTTGGCGTCGGTTCGAGCGTCGGCTGCCGGAATGGGTGCGTCAGACATTGCCGTGGGGATCGAGTTTGCTGGCGCATGCGGCTTTGCTATTTGTGCTGGCCGTTGTCATGAAGATCGCTCAGGATCAGGGGCCGAGCGCGATTGAGATCGATCCGGTTATAGGTCAATTGCGCGATGATGTGACCTCGCTGAAGGAGTCGGATAGGGCGGGTGATTCGTTCACGACGCTGGACGCGCTCGAGCCGCCTTCCTTGCCGCGCGATCTCAACAGTGTTGATGACACGGTGATTGCGATTGCGGAGTTGCCATCGGAGGTGCGGCTGGGGCCAGATGTGGACCTGGAGCCGGAGGTGATGGCGGGCGTGATGGTCTCGGGATTGACGACGAACGCGGGGTTCGGGCGACGGGGCGAGGCGGGGTTGACATCGCCGATCCTGGGGCGGAGCAAGGTGGAGCGGGCGAAATTGGTGCGGCGCGAGGGGGGCACGGTTGAGTCGGAAAAGGCGGTGGAACGCGGATTGGATTGGATCGCGCGACATCAGCGGCCGGATGGAGGCTGGAGCCTGAACACACAGGCGATGTGCGTAGCGCCCGGATGCCCAGAGCGGCCGGCGATGCAATCGGACACGGCGGCTACGGGGTTGGCTTTGTTGCCCCTATTGGGCGCGGGGCACACGCATACGGAGCCGGGGCGTTATCAGAAAGCGATTTATGGGGGCCTGAACTGGCTGGTGGCGGCGCAACAACCGGATGGGTCGTTTTATCTGGGCGATGGAGGCGCGCATGCGCAAATGTATAGCCATGCGATTGGGACAATGGCGATCTGTGAGTCGTATGCGTTGACGAAAGACAAGCGATTGCGTGAGCCGGCGCGGAAGGCCGTGGCGTTTATCACGCGATCGCAGCATGTGCTCGGCGGGTGGCGGTATCAGGCGATGGCGGAGGGGGATACCTCGGTACACGGCTGGATGCTATTTGCGTTGCGAAGCGCGGATATCGGGGGCATTCCGGTGCCGAAAAAGGTGGTGCGGGGGGCGACACGGTTCTTGAATTCGGTGTCGGCGGACAAGGTAGGGTCGGCGTATGCGTATATGCCGGGGCGAGGGGCGAGCGCGACGATGACGGCCGAGGCTTTGGTCTGTCGGCAGATTCTGGGCTGGCCGAGGGAGACGCCGGGGTTGTTGCAGGGGGCGGCACGGGTGTGGGCGGACCTGGAACAATCGGAATCGCGGAACATTTATTACTGGTATTACGCAACGCAGCTATTGCACAACATGCGAGACAAGAGCTGGGAGAAGTGGAACGCGCGGGTGCGTGACGGGCTGATCGACTTGCAGGTGAAGGGGAACGGATGCGATGCGGGGAGCTGGGACCCGATGCTGCCCTCGGCGGATGAGTGGGGAGATAGTGCGGGACGACTGTATACAACGTCGCTGTCGCTACTCACGTTGGAGGTCTATTACAGATATTTACCCATGTATAAGGACCGTGGAGGAGCGATCGAGGGAGGCGAGGAGACGGAGACGGCGAAGGGTGGCGCGGAGTGAACGGCGTGACTCACGCACTTTAGTGGATGTCGTAATCCTTGATCTTGCGATAGAGCGTGCGTTCGCCGATGCCGAGCAGGCGGGCGGCCTCCTCGCGGTTGCGGTCGGTGAGCTTGAGGGCTTCGGAGATGTAGTGTTTTTCGACGGCGTCGAGCGGCTTGCCGACGAGGTTGTCGGCTCCGAGGGCGGTTTCGGACGTGGAGGAGACGGTGGACTGTAGTTCCTCGGTGAGGTCGTCGACATCGAGGACGCCATCGAGGTCCATGACGACCATGCTTTCGAGCGTGTTGCGCAGCTCGCGGACGTTGCCCGGCCAGGGGTAAACCATCAGGGCCTTGCGCGCGGCGGGGGTCATGGTGGGGATCGGTCTGTCGTGGGCCTGGGCTAATTCCTTGAGGAAGTATTCGATAAGCAGGGGAATGTCTTCGCGGCGCTGGCGGAGGGGAGGGAGCTTGAGGCTGATGACCTTGATGCGGTGGTAGAGATCCTGACGGAACTGATTGGCGGCGATGGCGTCGGCCAGGTCACGGTTGGTGGCGGAGATGATCCGGACGTTGACCTTGATTGCTTCGTTGGAGCCGACGCGGACGATCTCGCCGGACTCCAGGGCGCGGAGCAGCTTGACCTGGGTGGAGAGGGGGATGTCGCCAATCTCGTCGAGGAAGAGGGTGCCACCGTTGGCCTGCTCGAAGTAGCCCCGGCGCTCGCGCTCTGCGCCGGTGAACGAGCCCTTGACGTGGCCGAACAGCTCGCTTTCGAGGATGTTGTCGCTGAGGGCGGCGCAGTTGAGCGGGACGAACGGCTTGTTCTTGCGGGGGCTGTTGATGTGGAGGGCCTTAGCGACCAGCTCCTTGCCGGTGCCCGATTCGCCGGTGATGAGGACGGTGGCGCTGGTGGGGGCGATCTGGCGGAGCTTGTCGATCAGGCGGAGCATGTCGGGCGAGTTGCCTACGACGCCTTCGAAGCCGAAGCGTTCGTTGAGCTGACGCTGAAGCTGCTGATTGGTGCGGGCCAGGCGCTGGGATTGGGATCGCTTGTCGACGACGATGCGCAGCTCGTTGATATCGAGCGGCTTGGTGAGATACGTGGCCGCGCCAGCCTGCATGGCGGTGACGGCGGTCTTGATCGAGTTGTGGCCGGTGAGGATGACGACCTCGGAGTCGGGCAGCTCGCGCTTGGCCTTGGCCAGGACGTCAAGTCCGCCGACGTCGTCCATAAGCAGGTCGGTGAGGACGATGTCGTAGCTGCGTTCTTCGATCAGGCGAACGGCCTCACGCCCGCTGGTGGCAATCTCGCATTCGTAGCCGACGCGCTCAAGGCTCTCGGCGACGGCCTCGGCGTGGGGGGCGTCGTCATCGACGACGAGGACGCGGATGGGTTGTTCCATGAGGGGTCGGGCGGCGGCGTGGGAGGGTGTCAAGAAGGCTCAAGCCCCTCATCGTACCGCGTTTGGACCTGAGATTTCAGTCCAACGAGACGGACTCGCCACCGGCGATGGTCGAAAGGGACTGGTAAATCCCCATCCTGGCCCGCGGCGACAGAACATACGGCCGGTTGGCATTCCCCGAGACGCCCACAGGCAGCCCGCTCGACCGGCTGATGGGCCAAGAGTCGATGGAATCCGAGAAGAAGCGCACTGAGCCGTCGGCGAAGGCGAAGTGCGCGCCGTCGCCATGAACGCTCGACGCCGCGCTGACTCCGGGATGCTCGCCGCCCGTGGGAAGCAACCCGCCCAGCTCACGGAGCCGGCGATCCGCGTTGGGCGGATAGAGGGTCCAGAACAACGTGTCGCCCTGAAAGCCCGAGAACCACCAGTGCCAGTCACGCGCGTCGTCGGCGTTCAGGCGGGCGTGGGCCTTTTCTGACAGCAGTAGCGTGTGCGTGAGGCCGTCGCGGATCGATCCGACTGTGACGCGGCTGTTGGCGAAGGCTGCCCCGTTATCCTGCGCCGTCAGCCGGCCCAGGGCTTCAGGATCGTCGCTGAAGTGATACCAGGTTCCAGAACAGACCGCATAATTGGTGTAGGCGATTTGGAAGGAGCCGGCGGGCATGTCGAGGTAGGCGGCGGGATACAGGCCGAGCGAGGAGGTTGAGCCGTCGCTGGGGCAAAGCAGCGAAGCGATACGCAGTTCGTGAACTGTTTGGTTGGCGCGCACATAAATGCTGAGGTCGAAGTTGACGGCATTGTAAGCGGGGCCTTGATTGAGCTGATTGAGCAGCGCCACGAACACACTATGACCAGGGAAGACGCCGATGTCCGGGTACGAGGCGACCGGGGTTCCCATGGGAAACACGCGGTTGGCGTCGTGGTAGCCGTGGAGGGCGAGCGCGAGCGTTCGAAGGTTGTTACGGCATGAGGTCCGCCTCGACGACTCGCGAGCGTGTTGGACGGCCGGAATGGTGATCGCCAGGAGAATGGCGATGATGAGGATCACGACGAGTAGTTCGATGAGTGAGAAAGCTCGCACTCGTCGCGAATGGGCGGTCATCATGTGGCTCGGGGTAGGGGGTCTAGCGAGGCTCCGCGGCCCTTCGGGGTTCCGAGTGCGTTCCCGACGAATCACGGACCAGGTCGATTAGGTCGATGGTGCCGACGCTGCGCGCGATGAGCGGGTATGAGTCGATCTCAGCGATCTCCCATGAAGGGATTTCGATGTTGATCGTCTGCGATCCATCCATCTGGACGTAGACGACGCGCGGCTCGGTCGCGCGGATATGTTTCCAATGGGCTTCGGTGAGAACCATGGAATCTGGCAGCAGATAGCGACCTGGAAAGTTGTCCGGGGAGTAGCGGTCTCTCAGGTCGACGAAGACCCGGCCTGGGGCGAGCGGTTCCAAGGCATCGTACAGGAGAAAGTAGAGCCGTGATCCTCCGATGAGGACCGGGGCGTCTGGGCCGGCGAGGCGGGTGAGAGCGCGGCACGCCTCGACGATCTTTCCATCATCTCGAACGGGATCGCTCAACGTCCGCTCCACGACCGGCAGCGTTACGACCGCAGTCAAGAAGAAAGAGGCCAAAAGCCGCCCCGAGCTTCCGAACCGGCAGACGATCACGCTGGTGCACAGTAGCTCGGTATAAAGGATCGGGGCCGACGCATGAATCATCACGAACGGACCGCCCCGCCATTCGGTCGCGACGCTCGCGAAGGCGGTTGCAAGTATCGCCAAGCCAAAGTACGGACTGGGTGCATCACGATACCTGGCCAGACCGAGAAGGCTGACCGCGAACAGAACAACAAAAGTTGCGGGCAGCATTTCCGGGACCGACTTGAAAATGGGGGTCAGTCCGACCAAGACTGGGTTGTGAAACGCCTCGCTGATTGAGGATTGGTTGACCGTCTCAGCCCAATACGACCTGGCGAACACTGCGTGATAGGAACGCCACCAATCGAAATGGAATAGCGGGATCGACAGGGCGGCAAACGCAGCCGCCAAACGGGCAAGGAGCTTCCGCACAGGCTCACCGGTTGGTTTCGTTGTACAAAACGCTTGCAGGAGGGCCGTGACGACTGTGCAAACGGCGAGCGCCATTGAGAGCAGCCATCCATAGGGATGAGACCAGATGAGAATGGCGTGGGAAGCAGCCGTTGCGGCCGTCGAGATGACTCGTGGACGTTGCAAGAGCGACCAGGAGCTAGCGATCACCAGCTCGACGCCGATGCAGGAGAGCAGGGCCGGCGAGATCCTGCGCGCACCGATCAATAACGCGGGCATGCTGTGAAGGGCGAGCGCGATGACGACGGCGGTCAAGCTTGGACCTCGGCGGGGGTCCGGGCGCCCGTCCACGAGCCATGTCGTCAGTAGAAACGAGATGACCAGGTAGACAAGGCTGGGCAGGCGAAGCACGGACCGCGCGGTGGAGCCGGTCAATCGAGCGACGCCGTGGCGGACAAGCAGGTCGAGCGGGGGGTTTTCGGTCCAGGGCGAGGCGACGCCGACTGTCACGCTCGGATCTTGGAGGACATAGAGGTCGCGGGCTTCCTCATAAGGATGATCGGTGTGTATGGTGGCGGAATCCCAAGTCGACAGCCACGCAAGAAAGATTAGGCTCACTGCCGCGGCGGCAAGCCTGAGCGGAATGACGAGTGCTGGTTCAGGTCGTATCTCGTTCTCCACCATCGCGACGCGGTCGGATTCGTCCGCTGAGTTACGCATGTGATTTACCATGCCGAAGTGATTGGCGGCTGGGGGCAAACTCGTGATGGTCCGCCCCACGACGTTCGACTCCCACCATCCGCGACGATGCTACGCGCCACGACCTCGCCGGCTGAGCAGCCGCGCGAACCCGAATCCCGCAACGAGCGCGGCGGCCGATCCTAACGCCGCGAGCCAGAGCGAGCGCTTGGACCGGGAATCGTCGAGATGAATGAACCTTCTCGCAGCCTCAATCGAATGGTCCAACGCACGATCATCGCTGGGATAATATGTGTAAAGTTCCTTTTTCACCAAGTCGATGATCGTCTCATTGACCTTCGGTCGCAAATCGAATAATTCTTCCGATAAAGGACCGACCTTGATCTCGGACACGGTCAGTAGGTTCCTTCGTTGTCCAAGCTCGCGGCCCTGAGGATCGACCCTCGTACTCACGGACTCGACCCGACGAGGCAGGTAGAGGCCTTCCGCGACCCGCACATGATCCGTGTACCACGTATCGATGCGGGAATAGCCTGCGAAGGGTCGAATCGTCTGATAACGCATCAATGCGTAATTCCGTTTTGGATCCAACCAGAGAGATCGGTTTCCATCGCGGGTCGCGATCATCCGGCAAGGAACTCCACCCTTGACCTCAGTCTCCTCCTGAACCACCCAGTCCCCCCCCAGAAGCATCTCCGGAAGATAGGCGCTTTGTCCTCCAAGCTCTCGCGCGAGCCGTAGCTCGTCTTCGGTGACGGGCCACAACAAACCGCTCGTGTAAGCGTTGAGAGAACAATATGCCGATTTCTCCGCCTGAATGTGGAGATCTTTGTTCACGCGAATCAACGAGCGCTCGCCGGTATAGACCGCAGTCCTCTGAAGTTCTATTCGCGCGTCGCCGCGGACTGTCAGCCTGTGCGTCTTGCAATACTGCTTGGGACCGTCAAACGCGACTGTATTTTCCGTCCAGATCATTCGCAGCTTGTCTTTTTCGGCATCAAGCAGCGCCTCGTCGTCCTCGACTTCCATCCGGAAAGAGACAAAGAACGGGTCGGCCCTGGAGCGTTGCTGCTCGATTATGTCGGCGAGACGCTCGGGAGTGAGCGTGTCGTCCATCCCGTCTTTGACGGCGACAGCCAAGAGACACGCGATGACAAGATCGGCGATGGGCAACGGTCACTCCTCCGGCCGAGGCCGGCTTTCGCTCAAGTGGAATAGGGCGCGGACCGCGTGAGTCGTGGGGCCTAAATCCTGGTTGAAGCAGAATTCCGCATCACTACGCAAGCGTGTTTCCAAATACCGAACCGCTCGATGCATGACATCAGCAGCTGGTCGGCAATCGGAATCTGCGATCGCGAACCATTCGAGCATATGCGACGTGGCGGTAAGGCCGTCGGCGTCCCAGCGACCGTCGGGTGGTAAGATTTCGTCGTCGGCAAGCGAATCCGACCAGCGATGATCCCACGCCCCGTCGCGCCGTTGGGTCGCCGTGAGTCTGACCGAAGCGTCCTGAAGCGCCTGCCGGATGGACGCGTACTCGGATTCCGTGAACGGTGGCTCGGGCTGATGACGGGAGGCAAGCCCCTTCGCCAAGGCGTACAGTCGATGGCCCCCGAGGCATGGTCCTTCGAGGGGAGTTTGATTCAAGAGACGCGCGAGCAAGTCTCTCATCGAATGCCGTTCACCGCGACGGTTCGACCATTGATCCTGGCTACCCAGATAATCGCAGTACGCGAGAAACGACCATTCGACCTCGCGGCCAGCGTGATAGCGCTGGAGTGAGTCTTCCAGCACATCGGCCAGCGTTAGGTCCTCGCCCTCGGTGGTGTGGATCGCAGTCGAGAGGGACAACCCCAACTCACCGAAGACGGAAAGGGGCTTATCGACATGCGTCATGCCGCCCGGCATGCTGGCCGTCAGGCCCCGAGGTCGAGCCTTCGCATGAGTCCGGTAACCGGCGCCGTGGACCGTCGATCGAAGGATGGGAAGCTCGGAGACCATCCGTTCGAACCGGCGATGGTCGAGCATCATGCTCAAACAGTCCTCGAAGTACGCCTCGGCCGGCTCGCCGGGCAGTTCCCGCCGGGCGATCTCAAGAAGTCGAAGCGCATGAATATGATAGGATGTGTCGCCTTTGGCCTCGCAGGCGCGGGCCGCCAACCTCAACAGATCTTTGCCAAATTCCGATTCCAAGACGTAGCCGGGGAGCGGATGGAGCAACAGAGGCGCCGGCTGGGCCGGAGCCTCTCGCAGTGAGGGGCGGGGAGGCTCAACTCCCAGATTCAAGATCGAATTCGGCCTGCCGAACACCGCCAGGACAACCAACCAAGCGAGCAGGCCGGTGATCCCAAGGGTTGCAACGCCCGCTCGAATCATGATACTCGGGCCTCACGCGGTTCGGTTCCTTCGAGTCACGATTCCCCACGTCAGGCCGACCACGAACGCCGCCAGGGGAGTACCTAACAACAACAATTCCGCACGCGAAGTCTGCCTCGGAACCACGGCGAAACCCGTGAGGCGCGAACGACAGTTTTCGAGTGATGTTCGAATCGACTGTCCGGAGGTTCCATCGATCCAAGAGATACCACCCTCCGGGGTGGTCATGTGGACGACGACGTAGTGCCCAATTCCTCCATCATCACTGAAATCGAGATGAAGGATGTAGGGGACCGAGGCCGAGAGAATCTCGTCATCGGAGAGCCGACGCGCCTCAAGGGACAGGCCGAACGAATCGGCGACCGAGACAATCTCCTGAAGAGACGAGCCTCGACCGAGAGCGCCCGGCAGAGCCGCGCGGACGTCGTCCAACGACACTTCGCGCCCCATGAGTCTCGCAAGTGCATAAAGGCAATTGGCGCCGCAGTCCTCCCCCCCACGCGCGACCAGACCGCTTCCTTTCCCCAGGCTGATGTCAGCAGGTTCTTGCCATACAGCCATTACGGCCTGGGGAGTGGCTGCTGCGAGGAGCGTCACCGCGATGATGAGTGGATGGATCGGCCCGGTGGATTCAAGGAGGAATCGAATCGGCCACGACCTTCTGAAAGTAGGAGGGTGATCACTTCGTGAGGACATAATGGGAGACCGCAACAGAGTCGCTTGATTGCCGACGACCGGAGAAGTGCGCCTCCCGTCGCCATTAAGCAATGGGCGGCGCGGGTATCCGACATGGGTCGAGGAAGTCAGCGCCACCTCGGCGATGAAGCAGACCCCGAGAGCGCTCGCTCGAAACGCATGGTGCAGAGACGTTAGTCCGGCTGACATCTCGTTAAGCGTGGGGGAGGCTAGTAAACACAAGTCACACGATTCCGGCTCTGTCATCGGTGACTTCTGTCGTTCACGGAATCCCAGCGCCCTCCGGATGACTCAATCATCCGCATTGCTCGGATTTGAAATCTCCGCAGGTCGCAATATCCATCCCGCATTGCCTCTCACCGCAATGGGCGTTGGGAGTCTGTGGACGACAGCGCAAGCCTTGGCCACCCAATTGCGCCTGCGTCGTCGTACCGCATGATTTCCCTACCATATCACAGGTCGTGTAGTTGATTGGGTTGGTAAGGGGAGCGAGGTTACAGACTGGAACCGTGGTTCCATCGTAATCTCGATTTCCATGATTGATGGGGGGAACAGGACCGCCACCGAAGACGCGCGACGCCACCTCGGGATCGACCTCGAAACCCGGCATCTTTGGCGTGCCAAGCGCACCCAAGAACGCGGCGAACAGCCCGACCGACAAGACAAACCTGAAGAGATTACGCATGAGACTCCTCTCCTGGAAAAGGCGACTGTCAATCGTCGTCACAAATCGCCTGACTCAATGTAAAAAAAAAAAACGAGTAGGCAAGAAAAAAATCGAAAATATTTGGAGGCACGTCGCGCGGCGGGATCGATTGATAATCTATATACGTAACTAATAGTCAACATGCTATTTGTTCGTTATCGATGTTCCCCGGCTCACGCGTTGAGCGGCGGAAGCCGCGCGGGCAGGCGGACGCTGAAGCGAGAGCCGCGGCCTGGCTCGCTTTCGACGTGGATGGAGCCGCCGTGGGCTTCGATGA
>JBGSYY010000628.1:0-14797 GCA_041750675.1 Isosphaeraceae bacterium
GCCGAGCCGCTCGACGCCGCGCGGCTGGAACAAATCGCCGCGCGTGTGCGGAGCCGAACCGGCCTGGTTGTCGATGTCTTCCCCGCCCCTTGAATCGTGGCGATTCTTGTTCTCCGCACTTGAAAAACGCTATGCCAGAACTGGTTTTCCTCGGTATCGAGATCGGCGGCACAAAGCTCCAGCTTGGTCTGGGGCCGGGCGACGGGGAACTGCTCGGCCTGCACAGTCGCGAAGTGGATCCGGCAGGTGGAGCAGAGGCCATTCGCGGGGCAATTCTTGATTCGATGACTCGGTTGCTCGCCGAAACCGGACTTCCTCGACCTTCCGCCGTGGGAATCGGTTTTGGCGGTCCCGTTGATCCGACTCGGGGTCGTGTCGTCTGTTCCAATCACGTCAAGGGCTGGGATGGATTTCCGCTGACCGCGTGGGCTCAACAGACGCTGGGCATTCCCCTGGCCGTGCTCCAGAATGATTCCGATACGGCAGCGCTGGGCGAGGCCCGGTTCGGCGCGGGGCGAGGCGTCACTCCCCTGCTTTATGTCAACAGCGGCAGCGGTGTCGGCGGCGGGCTGGTCATCGAGGGACGGATTTACCACGGAGCGCACGGAGTCGGAGCGCTGGAGATCGGGCATCTTCGGCTCGATTCAACGGAGCACGATGACGGCGAGCGAACCCTCGAATCGCTGGCCTCGGGCTGGGCGATCGGCCGAGCGGCCGAGGAGGCGTTGGCAAGCGGCCGATTTGGGCCGGGTTCGCTGATTGCGAAGCTAGGAGGGCCTGAGGTTACGGGTCGTGAGGTAGGCGAAGCCGCGATCGACGGAGATCCTGTCGCAATGGCAATTCTGGATCGAGCCACGCGGGCGATGGGTGCGGCGGTGGCGACTGCCGTGAACCTGCTCGTGCCGGAGCGGGTCGTACTTGGTGGCGGCGTGGCGCAACTGCCGGACGCGCTCTGGCGCGAGCCAATCCGTCGGGCGGCCATGCCGAGAATTTATGCCCCGTTGCGGGAAAGGTGTGAAATCGTGACCGCCGAACTGGGGCAGTTGGTCGTCGTCCACGGCGCTCTGGCGCTGGCAAGTGATGCCCGGGTGATGCACTCGGGCCGTTAGTCGACGCGCTCTTTTTACCAAGAACTGACGCGGTCTTGAACAATTCAGCCTATACTTTAAGCAGGCGATCGAGGTAATCGACCTTGGCGAGATTCGGGTCGCGCTCCATAATCCTTAACGCGAAGCAAAAGATTTCAGCTCTTTGAGAGTGCGATGACACAAACATGCGGGACTGACGTAGGACATATACCTGCCTCGGCCGCCGAACGATTCGCGAGAACCTGTGGCGCGGGATTTGCTTCGGGATGTGTTTTGTAGAGATCGATCGGCTAAATCGGATCAGTCCGAGAAAAAAATCAGCCAGATCGATCATCGAGACCGCCAAGAGCGAATATGTTAGTGATAGGGAATACCTCGATACGAGGATCGTGAATCTCGGGAAGAGTATTTTTTTCACCAGTCGCAAACCAAATCCTCGACTGCAGCGTCTATACAGATGGAGTCGTCCTCAAACGGTCATGGATGGACCGAGAACCTAGCCGAAAAGGGGTTGTCGTCATGAGCGCGAAGTTGGCGGATACCCAGCACTGGCAGCGGAACCTGGCCTCCTTGATCCGGTCGGGGCTGTTCCAGCGTGCCGATACGGGCCATTCGAACGGTCTTTTCACCGTCGTGGGAATCTACGGCGATGGAAGCCAGTCGGCCCCCTTGGCGAAATACTCCGACCACCGCCGCGCCGCTGACGCCTGTGATCTGGTGAATTTGCTCTCCCGGACCGATCGATCCGTCGAAGACAACTGAGACAACCTGCCGATCGGCCGTGTTCGGCCGTTCGTTCAACGTATTAGCCATTACCTGAACCGCCGCGTTGGCCTCGGCCTTCGCGGCGGTTTCGTTTCTCAACGGCACTCGGCAACGGTCCCTGAGGATGCCAGCCGATTTCTCGCGCCGTCAGAGGATCGACACGCAGGCGACCCAACGCTTTGTGGTGGAGCAGCATCACCTCCCACTCGCTCACGGCTCCGCGCGGATAGCGCGTCGTCGATGCCTGGTATTTGTCGGTCGCACCGAAAGCGTGGAGAAGCTCGTGGGCGATGGTGACCCGATCGGCGAAGATCGGGCCACGCCACGGAGCGTCGGGTAACTCCTCGTGAACGTAACAAACCGCGAGCCGCAGACCGGGAACTTCGGTCTCGGTCGCATCGAGATAGTGCGACTGGCCCTGGCTCAGACTATGGATCATCCAAACGACGGCGACATCGTCGGCCAGCGGGTCATTCAGGCAGGCGACGAGGGTGGGTAGATCACGAAAGCCAAGTTCGGCCGCAACCCCCGACGCAGCTCGGACGACAGCAGCGGATTCCTCGAAGTCCTCGAGCGAGGAATCAAACTCATCCATCGCCATCACAAGCTCACCAGGCGATCGAGGAGCGTCATTGGTGCCGATCACCAGCTCCTTTTGAATTTCGATCGTGAGCGGGATTTCCCACTGGTCGGCCTCTCCGGCGAGCCAGTCGGCGGCGCTTTGAGTCGCTTGAATGACGGCGGCGATTTCGGCGTCGGTCCAGTCCCGGCCGTCGCGACCGAGCAGGAAAGTGGCCAGTTTCAGACGGCCCTTGAGGATCGGCGATCCACCGTCGGGGACCAGACTTTTCGTCACGGGACGGCCCGGGCCGAGCACGCGCCGATAGCCCGGCAGACCTTCCAGAGGACGCGTTTGAAGCGCATCGACGAGGTCCGAAGCCAGCGTCGGGCCTGGTTTCCGCATGCTTCGGATTCGCAGGTCGAGCGTGAGTTTGCCCAGGCCCGCGGCCAGCATCAAAATTGCGAAGATCTCGCGATCGGGCCCAGGCGGCAAGGCGACGAGACCGATGGCGAGCACAGCGGCCAGTCCGCACCAAAATGCGATGTGCCACCGCATGGGAAGTCAGTCCTTGCGTGGTTTGGTCGCGTTCTTCCGTGCGGGGTGTTGAGCGACGTTCTCCGAGATGAGTTGCCTCGGCTCGGGCGATCGACCGTAGGTTTCGACCAGCGTCCGCAGTCGCTCTGCGGCGGCTCGATCCTGGCGCGGCTTGGGTCGCCAGCGCCAGCTCCAGTTGCCCTGGGGTTTGCCGGGGATGTTCATCCGCGCCTCGCTGCCCAATCCCAGAACGTCTTGCAGCGGAATCACCGCCAGGTCGGCGACCGAGGCCAACGCCAGGCGGATCAAATCCCAGTGGATCTCCGCTCCGTCAGTACCCACGTAGCTTCGAACAAAGCGCCGTTCGCAAGGGCCGTTCGCGTCGTCGCCGGAAAGCTCCGGGCCTCGCGTCCGGAACCAGCCCAGCGTGGTGTCGTTGTCGTGTGTACCGGGATACGCGACGCAGCGCCTGGGATAGTTGTGCGGGAGATGCGGGTTTCGGGAGTCATTGCCGAAGGCGAACTGCAAAACGCGCATTCCAGGCAGCTCGAACTGATCCCGAAGCGCGAGGACCTCCGTTGAGATATCGCCCAGATCCTCGGCGATCAGCGGCAGTCCGCCCAGGGCTTTGCGCACGGCCTCGAAGAAGGCGGCGCCGGGGCCGGGCCGCCAGCGGCCGTGGGCTGCGGTCGGAGCGTCTGCGGGCACATCCCAGTAGGCCTCGAAGCCGCGGAAGTGGTCAAGGCGGACCAGATCGACCCGTTTCAGGATCGACGCCAGCCGTTGGATCCACCAGGCATAGCCTTCGCCGGCGTGTTCCGACCATCGATAGAGCGGATTGCCCCAAAGCTGGCCGTCGGCGGCGAAGTAATCGGGCGGAACGCCGGAGACGCCGGTCGGTCGACCGTGCGCATCCAGTTCGAACAATTCGGGTCGCGCCCAGACATCGGCGCTATCCAGGGAGACGAAGATCGGCACGTCGCCGATCAGGCGGATGTCGCGACGATGAGCGGCATCGCGAAGGCGGTTCCATTGACGATCGAAGGCGAACTGGACGAACGAGCGAAACGCGATCTCGGACTTGAGCCGAGAGCGCCATTGCCTCAAGGCGGCGGGGGTGCGGCGGCGGATTTCTTCGGGCCAGAGCCACCAGGGTTGGTCGTCGAAGTGCCGATGGAGGGCCTCGAAGAGCGCGTAATCCGGCAGCCAGGCCGCTTCAGCGCGGAGGAAGCGGCGGTAGTCAGGGGCTTTCAGGTCGAAGCCCAGAAACGCCGCTCGAAGCCATTCGCGGCGGCTGGCAATGACGGCCGGGAAGCTCACGCGATCGATCTCGTAGCGGGGTCGGCGTTGAAGAGTCTCAGGCGATAACCAGCCCTCCTCGACGAGCCCTTCGGGACTGATCAGAAGCGGATTGCCCGCGAACGAGGACGACGATTGATAGGGTGAGTGGGAATCGCCGACCGGTCCCAGCGGCAGCACCTGCCACCAGGATTGTCCGGCGTCGCCGAGAAAGTCGAGAAAGGCGTGAGCCTCGCGCCCGAGATCACCGATGCCGTATGATCCGGGCAGCGAGGTCGGGTGGAGCAGGAGGCCGCTGGAGCGTGGCAAGGTCATGGGTCGGTGATCCCTCTCTGGCGGATCGGTGCGCGGTCGTCGAAGAATGATCCAGTTGGCGACGCCGGCCAGGCATTGAGCAGGTAGCGACGGAGGCGACGGTCGAGTTCTTCGCGCGAACGAATTGTCACCGCGACCCGCTGACCCGTCCAGCGATCGGCCCTGCCCTGGACGACGACGCGGAGCGAGCGCGGCGGTTTCTCACCTGCGAGAAGTGCTTTCGCGACACCCAATGACGTTCGAGCCTGGGGATACGGCGGCGTGCCATGCACGGACCTCGACCACCCCAGCAGATCGACTCGACGCCAACGATCCGGCCCGGTGATCTCGAGAACAAAGGGACGAACCGAGATGGGCCAGAGATCCTTGTCGTCGTCACTCAGATACAGCTCGGCCCGTTCATTATGGCTGGCATAAACGGCGAACGAAGGCCACGTGTCCCAAAGCCCGAGTCGCTCGAAGAAGGGCATCACGACGACCAGGCCGAAGAGTACGCGGACGGTAAGGGGAAGATCGGCCAGCCGAGGAGGAGTGGAATGATCGCGCTGGGGCCAAAAGAGTATCAATTCTTGAACAAGTAACGCGACGTTCCACGTCAACACCGTCAGGCCGTGATCGAGGCCCCAGGGACCAAGGACGGAGAGAATGCCGAGATGCAGCAGGACAGCCAGCACCAGGCCGAGAGTGCGTGTGCGACGAAAAACCAGGAACGACGCCAGGACGATTTCCAGTGCGGGCATCGCCAGCGAGAGGGCGGTGCGCTCTGGCTCGGGCCACGCCGCGGGGGTCGTGCCGAACCATGCGGCCGGAACGCTGAGAAACGCGGGCCCTAGCTCGTGGGCGAACGTCCAATCGAGTTTGGAAAGCCCGGAGTGGAAGTAGAGAGCCGCGTGAAACCAGGCCGCCAGCCGCAACCCCCAGCTCACGCTCGTGAAACAAAGCGCGAGGCCGACGACCAGGTATTGATAGACCCAGGGTTGCAGCCGATTCTGATCGCCCAGCGAGGCATGGAGCAGAACGAGCGCGGCGGGAACGAGCGAGGCTCGCCATCGCGCGGTGAGAGCCGCAATCACCAGCGAACACGCCAGGAGCCACGGCAGGCCATCACGCGGGACCCCTGCCCTGCCCGGCCAACCGCGCAGAAAGGGCACGCGCGGATACGATCCGGCATCGAGCCAGAGCGGCCAGCTCAGGATCAGCAGCGCGAACGTTGAGAGCGCGAGCGCCTGAACGTAGAGCAATCGACGACGATGCAGGATCAAATCGGCGGCGCTCGGCGTCGTCATGAATCAAGACCGGCGAGGAATTCGTCGATCGCGGCGCGGAACGTCAGGTTGTTTTCGACATGCGGCAGATGACCCACCTGGGGCAAAACGACGAGTCGCGCCCCGGCGATGCGCCGCGCGAGGGCCTCGGAAACGCGCGGAGGATTCACGATGTCGTATTCGCCGACCAGCACCAGGACTGGCAGATCAAGATCGTAGAGACGATCGCGGGTATCGTGGTCGAGCACTGCGGCAGCCTGCCGGGCGAACGCGGCGGAGTCTTGCGGGTTGAGGTTGCGCTCGGCGAATCGAATCAGGCCGGCGACCTGTGCGGGCGAGTGCTCGTAGAACGGCGCACCGACCAGCCAGGGCAAGGTCGCGCGGGCGAAGTCACCGGGGTCGGTTCGTTCCCGGAGCATGATCCACGACTCGACCACCGCACGCCGCCACGGCTCCGCGCCGCCGTGGGTCGAGGCCAGAACCAGAGAGCGAACGCGGCGCGGATGGCGGAGCGTCAGTTCCTGGGCGATCATCCCACCCAGGGAGTGCCCGACGACCTGAGCGGGCGGCAGTTCGAGAGCCGCGAGCAAGGCGGCAACGTCGTCGGCCATGTCGGCCGTGGTGTAGGGAGCGACGCAGCGACTGCTCTTGCCGACGTCGCGGTTATCAAGACACAGGACGCGGTGTGCCGGCGCGAAGTGTCGCGCGGTGACGGCAAAGGCGTGATGGTCGCCGCCCAGACCGCTCAGAAACACGACGGGCGTACCCTGGCCCTCGTCGGTGTAGTGGAAGTTGAGGCCGCGAAGGTCGATCTGAGGCATGTTGAGGCGGCGTCGAGCGGCCGAAAAAGGGCGAAATCTTCGAGCTGTGCCCAACGCTTGACAGTTGGCAAAGCGTCACGAATAATATCTTTCCACGCCCTCATCGTCTAGAGGCCCAGGATACTAGGTTCTCAGCCTAGGGACCGGGGTTCGAATCCCCGTGAGGGTATTTCGTGAGAAGCCGCACGGCTCGCCGTGCGGCTTTTTCATGCGCTGAGGGTGACGGAAGACGACCGTTCGGGTTTCCGGACTCGTATAATTATAAAGTTCGGCTTCAAGTAGATGCTGAGTCGGTTTCGAGAACTCGATCCGATCGTTGAGACCGAGAGTGAGCGACCCAAGATGACGACCGCCGCGCCCGAGCAGACCAAGCTTCAGCCGTTGCCGTTTGACGCGTTCCGATCCCAGCCGCCCGCTGAGCTGGAACGGCGGATCCTGGCCGTCAAACAGACGATGGGCGAGCGTCTGCTCATTCTGGGTCATCATTATCAACAGGATGAGGTCATCCAGTTCGCCGACCTGCGGGGCGATAGCTACAAGCTGGCGCAAATGGCGGCGTCGAGCCAGTCGTGCCGCTGGATCGTCTTTTGCGGCGTCCACTTCATGGCCGAGACGGCTGATGTGCTGACGAGTGACGACGTGCGCGTCGTCTTGCCCGACATGGCGGCTGGGTGCAGCATGGCCGACATGGCCGATCTCGACAGCGTTGAAGCCGCATGGTCGGATCTCAGCGAATTGATCGACACCGACGACCTGATGCCGGTCACCTACATCAATTCGGCCGCCGATTTGAAGGCCTTTTGCGGGCGGCACGGAGGGATCGTTTGCACCAGCTCAAACGCACGCGCGGTGCTGGAATGGTCGTTCGCCAGGCGCAAACGCGTCCTGTTTTTCCCCGATCAGCATCTCGGCCGAAACACGGCCCGAGCGATGGGAATCCCGATCGAGGCCATGCCCGTCTGGGACCCTCGCCTGCCCCTGGGCGGCAATACGCCGGAGGCGTTCAAGGGGAGCCGGGTCCTACTTTGGCGTGGACATTGCTCGGTTCACCAGATGTTCCGGCCCGAGCATATTGCCCAGTTTCGCCAGAAGCACCCGGGGATTCAAATCCTGGTGCATCCGGAATGCACGATGAAGGTGGTCGATGCCGCCGATCTCGTCGGCTCGACCGAGTTCATCATCCGTACGATCGAGAACGCGCCCACAGGATCAACCTGGGCGATCGGGACGGAGTTGCACCTGGTCAACCGATTGGCCAAGGAGCACCCGGACAAGAATGTCTTTTTCTTGTCCCCGATGGTCTGTATGTGTTCGACGATGTACCGCATCGACCTCCCGCACCTGGCGTGGTCGCTCGAGAACATCGCCCGCGGCACACCCGTGAATATCGTCAACGTGGCGGAAGAAACAGCGCTTTGGGCTCGCAAGGCACTCGAGCGGATGCTGGAAGTGCATTGAACGCACATTTCACCCTGGCGATTCGTTCGAAGCTTTGCTCACTCTAAAAAATGGTACAATGCGTGCCTGAACGTAGCCTATGGCGACATGGCCAGCGTTCCAGGTGAGCAAAGCCACGCGCCGGATTGCGACGCGAATCTCGAAATCGTGCCATTCGCCCACGGGAGCAAGCCCGAAGCACCATGACAGCCGAAACCACCACCAAGACGCGGCAGAGTTACACCAACACCGGCGAGATGGAGTTGCTGGTCGGCTCGGCCCACTGGGATCCGTTCGCAATCCTCGGCATCCATGAGGCGATGTCCGAGAGCCGGCCGGTATCGGTGGTGCGCGCGTTCATGCCCGAGGCGACACGCGCCTGGGTGCTCGACATGAGCCGAGGCGAGCCGGCCAATCGGGTGGAAATGAACAAGATCCATCCCGAAGGCGTGTTCGAGGCGGCGTTTCCCGGCCATATGCCGGGATTTCGCTATCGGCTGATGGTGGAGAATCATGAGGGTTATACCTGGGACTTCGAGGACCCCTATCGATTCTCGCCGGTCTTGACCGATTTTGACCTCCATCTGATCGGTGAAGGCACGCATCTTCATAACTACGAGAAGATGGGCGCGCATCTGATCACCCATGAAGGCGTGGCGGGCGTTCACTTCGCGGTCTGGGCGCCGAATGCCTTGCGCGTCAGCGTCGTGGGCAATTTCAATCACTGGGACGGCCGCCGCCACCCGATGCGGAGCCGAGGCCCTTCCGGGCTGTGGGAGGTCTTTATCCCCGGCCTGGCGCATGGCGAACTGTACAAGTTTGAGATCAAGAGCCGCTACCACGGCTACATGGTGACCAAAACCGACCCCTACGGCTTCTTCCATGAGATGCGCCCACGCACGGCTTCGGTCGTCTGGGACATCAACAACTTCGAATGGAGCGACGCCGAATGGATGGCACGCCGGGGCAAGACCCAGAGCCTCGACGCGCCGTTGTCCGTCTACGAGCTGCACCTCGGCTCGTGGCGGCGCAAGGCCGACGACGGCAACACCTGGCTCAGTTACCGCGAGCTCGCCGATGAGCTGGTCCGCTATCTGGACGGCCTGGGCTTCACACATGTCGAGCTGATGCCGATGAACGAGCATCCGTTCGACGGAAGCTGGGGATATCAGACCACCGGCTACTTCGCGCCAACATCGCGATTCGGCACACCCGACGACTTCATGTACTTCATCAACACCCTGCACCGCCACGGCTACGGCGTCTTGCTCGACTGGGTGCCCGCGCACTTCCCCCGCGACGAGCACGGCCTCGCCTATTTCGATGGCACTCACCTCTACGAACACGAAGATCCACGCCTCGGCGAGCACAGCGACTGGGGCACCAAGATCTTCAATTACGGTCGCGTCGAGGTCCGAAATTTTCTGCTCGGCAATGCGCTTTTCTGGCTCGAGCGTTATCACATCGACGGGCTGCGCGTCGATGCCGTCGCCTCGATGATCTACCTCGACTATTCCCGCAAGGCCGGCGAATGGGTTCCCAACCGATTCGGCGGCAACGAAAACCTCGAGGCGATCGACTTCCTCAAGCGCTTCAATGAAACACTCCACCTGAACCATCCGGGAGTGCTGACGATCGCCGAGGAATCAACGGCATGGGGCGGCGTTTCCCGGCCCACCTACCTGGGCGGCCTGGGCTTCAGCCTCAAATGGAACATGGGCTGGATGAACGACACGTTGCGATATATGTCCAAGGACCCTGTCTACCGAAAATATGAGCACGGAGCCCTGACATTCAGCCTGATTTACGCCTTCACCGAGAATTTCATGCTCCCTCTTTCACATGATGAAGTGGTGCATGGCAAGGGCAGCCTGATCGACAAGATGCCCGGCGACTTGTGGCAGAAATTCGCCAATCTACGTCTGCTCTACGGCTACATGTGGGGTCACCCGGGCAAGAAGCTCCTGTTTATGGGTTGCGAGATCGCGCAGTGGCGAGAGTGGAATCACGACGAGAGTCTGGACTGGCATCTGCTCCAGTGGGAGAGCCATCAAGGTATGCAGCGGTTGGTGGGTGATCTGAATCGACTGTACCGGGCAGAGCCGGCCCTGCATCAGATCGATTTTGAGTGGACGGGCTTCGAGTGGCTGGAGTTGAACGATTGGGAGAACAGCGTGCTGGCCTTCGTGCGTCGTGGCAAAGCGCCGGGCGAGGAAGTGGTGGTCGTCTGCAATTTCACTCCGGTCGTTCGTCAGGATTACCGGATCGGCGTGCAAAGGGCTGGGTTTTATCAAGAGATTTTCAATAGCGATGCCACGTATTACGGCGGCACCAATGTCGGCAACGCGGGCGGCGTGTGGTCGCGGTCGGAACCGCACGGGGGACGTCCGCATCAGATCACACTGACCATTCCGCCCCTCGGCGTGGTCTATTTGAAGCCGAAGGACCAAGCGCCAGCCTGATCAGCTTGTTTGCCTTCTCGGTCCCGGTTGCGGTTTGTGTGCTCAATCCACGGTCGTTCGGTTCATGCGTTGGCTCAGTCTTCGATCATCGCAAGGGGCACTAGGACATGGCCGAGGCGAATCGAGCGCAAAGCCCCGGCGAAGGCGCGTCACCCGACGATCACACCTCCGCGGAGGCCGGACGTGACGAAGCAACCGTGGCATACACGCCGGGCATGACTCCCTTTTCGGGAGCAAATTCCAGCGCCCCTCGCTCTCCGGCCGCGTCATCAGCCGAGTATCCCTTTCTTGAGCCGGCTCGGGAGGATGGCGATGAGCTGGGCTGGCTGGCGCATTACCGGGTGCGCCGTTTGCTCGGCTCGGGTGGCATGGGCCTGGTTTTCCTGGCCGATGACACCCATCTCATGCGACCGGTCGCGCTCAAGGTGATCCGCCCCGAACTGGCCTCGGTGCCGCAAGCGGCGGCTCGGTTCGCTCGCGAGGCTCGCACGGCAGCGGCGATCAAGGATGATAATATCGTCACCATTTACCAGGTCGGCGAGGCGAGTGGCGTGGCCTTCCTGGCCATGGAGTATCTCCAGGGAATTTCCCTTCAGCGCTGGCTCGAGCGCGGCAAGCGCCCCTCGGTCGATCTGATTCTGAGATTGGGTCGAGAGACGGCCGGCGGTCTCGTCGCCGCCCACAAACTCGGGCTGGTCCATCGCGATATCAAGCCCGGCAATCTCTGGCTCGAAGCGCCCAACGGGCGGCTGAAAATCCTCGATTTCGGCCAGGCCCGGGCCGAGCGCGAGGATATTCAGATCACGCAGTCGGGCGCGATCATGGGCACGCCCGCGTTTATGAGCCCGGAACAGGCGTCGGGTGAGTCGGTCGAGGCATCCTCGGATTTGTTCAGCCTGGGCTGCGTGCTCTATCGCCTGGCGACCGGCCGATTGCCGTTTCAGGGTAAGACGATCCTCGCGGTCCTCAATGCACTGTCCAACCAGACTCCGCCCAACCCGCGTGACCTGAACCCCGACATACCCCGCCGGCTCGACACATTGATCATGAGCCTGCTTGCGAAATCGCCGGCTGAGCGGCCCAGTTCGGCTCAGGAGGTTCTCAACGAACTGCGGGCGATCGAAAAGCAGATCCTTCAAGAGCGGCAAGGCACGCAACTCGTGGTGCCAGGCTCGAAGCCCGTCGAGGCCCCCACGCCGGTCGGCCTTGCCGATATTCTCGCTGCGGGATCGGAGGCCGGCGATGAGCCGATCGAGGCATTGCCCAACCGCCAAACTGCCACATCTTCAGCGCACTCACCATTCGCCGCAGGACACTGGAAGGCCGCCGCCGCGATCGTTGTCCTGTCGCTTCTGGGAATATTCGGCCTGAGCCGTTTCTTTCCGGGTGGATCGACGAAGGCCCCCTTGCAAGCCCGCAGCGCAAGCCCCGTGGTCTCTCCGACCAACACGCCGGCCACCGCGCCATCGACGATCACTGGTTCCGCTACGGCAGCGGAACCGAGCGCGCGTGTTGAGGCGGCTCCTCCCGTTGCCGTACAGCCGCCGCCGTCGGGAGCCGTTGAGAAGCCGGTCGAGAAACCCGTCGATGTCGCCGTGGAGGCGGCTCCGTCGCCGCCGATCAACGCGGTCAGTGGAGATCCGAAAGCGCCCGGCTCGACTGAGGTGTTCTGGGGCAGGTTCATCGATCCGGATGGAGACTGCCGATTTGAACGTTCGGCCGATGGCCGTGAGGCGTCGCTCTACGTTCCAGGCACCGCTCATGCTTTGAGCGTGGAGCTACCACTCCTGAATGCGCCGCGGCTGCTCCAGTCCGTGCGCGGTG
Organism: Isosphaeraceae bacterium; assembly: GCA_041750675.1. Classification (GTDB taxonomy): domain Bacteria; phylum Planctomycetota; class Planctomycetia; order Isosphaerales; family Isosphaeraceae; genus BPJS01. Next base: position 12,373 of record JBGSYY010000628.1, read on the forward strand.
ATTTCTCGATCACCGTCCGAGTGCGCGGCACCGAATCTTCGGCCGGCCGACCAACGTTACGTCAGTATTCGTCGGCATATCACGGTGCCGGATTCTTGCTCTGGCAAGACGAGCGAAACTATGTGCGTCTTGAGCTGGCCTCCGAGTTTGCTCGGGGCAACGTCAAGCCCCGGCGGTACGTGAACTGGGAATATCGTCGCGATGGCGAACTGGTCGCCTCACACGGGCAGTCGGTGACCGACGAGATCAGTTACCTTCGACTGCAACGCACCGGAGCCACTCTGGTCGCCGCCTATGGCCCCGATGGCGAGCAATGGACAACCGGCAAGCCCCTCGAGACCATGCTCGACAATGAGATCAGTCTGGGTTTGACGGCAGTCAACACGGCCACCAAACCGCTCGAAGCGGTTTTCGACGAATTCAGCGTGATTCACGGCGATCCCGGGCCTGTCGATCCGGCCGCGCCGGTATTGGTGCGGGTCACGCCCAGCAAGAGTGAGTATCGCTCGGACGAACCTGTCGAGGTCCGCCTCGAGATTGTCAACAACTCGAAGAACCCCATCTCCCTGCCCGGCGATCGCGGCGGCAGTCAGCGCTATCATCTGCTGGTGACCGACGCGGCCGGCAAGCCCCGCGCTCGCAGTCGCGAGGAGCCGCCCGCCGCAACTCCGGGGCCGGTTACCGTCTTGCCGGCCGAAGGTCGATTGAACGACACGATTCTCGTCAAACCCAATGACGACAAGTGGGAGCCAGGCGTTTACACAATTCGGATCGACGCGGTGTTGCTGGGAGATGGAACCCAACCATCCGCCGATCCGCCGACGACCATCGCCTCCGAACCGGTGGAGTTCACGATCCGTCCGACGGAATCAGAGTGAGGCTCGGCCCGGGCCCGAGTCGCGCGTTTCGATCACAAACGTCACGGGGCCGTCGTTGACCAACTCGACATCCATGTGGGCGCGAAACACGCCGCGCTCGACGGGAATCTCCAGTTCGGCCATGCGGTTGCAGAAGTGAACATAAAGCAATTCGGCGCGCTCGGGCGGAGCGGCGTCGGTGAAGCTGGGGCGTCGGCCCTTGCGGCAATCCGCCAGCAAGGTGAACTGGCTCACGACCAGCACGGAGCCGCCGATCTCGCGAACGTCCCGATCGAAGCGGCCTTCTGCGTCTGCAAAGCCACGGAGGCCGGCGATTTTGGTCGCCAGCCAGGCGACTTCACGTTCGGTGTCGCCCGACGCGACGCCAAGTAAAATCACCCAGCCCGTGGCGATCCGGCCCACGACCTCGCCCTCGACTGTGACCGACGCCCGGCTCACGCGCTGGAGGACCGCATTCATCGTCAACGGTCCTTTCGGGAAGATGCGCCTGAGCTTGGCGGCTCAGGCGACGGCGGCCGTCGGTTCCGGTTCGGCGTCGCGGGTCTTGTAGTCGGTCGGCAGGCGATTGCCCGCGAACTCAGGCGCGGTCCAGGTGGGAAGCTCGCAAAGGCCGCCGCCCAGGAACAGGTGGTGCCAGAGCTGGGTGGCGACGACGCTGGTTAGCCCCATGTCGTAAATGAAGCTGCGCGGGGTCATCAAGGGGAGCGCCTGATGCCACCAGACCTCATGGCCGACCGCCTGATGCCGGAAATATCCGGTCTTCTCCAGCGACTCGCGTGAGAGCAACTGATCGACCCAGGCCGGCCGATGCGGGCCAAGGAAGGTGCCGCCGCGCAGTGCGCGGAACATCGTCTTCGGTCGATTGGCGATCTGGGGCGGCAAGGTCCGAGCCGCCACCTGTCGGAGCAGCCATTTTTCGGTCTTGCCGCGAAGCTTGTATTCGGGGGCCACGCTGGCGCAGAACTGGATCACGTCGTCGTCGAGAAACGGATACCGGGCTTCGACCGAGTTGTGCATGGCGATCCGATCGCCTTTCGAGAGCATCAGCAATCCCGCGAGCATCAGTTTGTAGCCGACATAGAGCGACTGGTTCAGCGGTGCCCAGCGATTGAAGCGATCGCTGCTCAGGTCAAGGTCGTCGAAGGGAAGCTGGTTGCCGATTCCTTCCCACATCCGGTCGGTGAACAGGACCGGGCGAACCTGGGCGAGCAGTTCGTAAAGGTCCTGCTGGGCCGGGCGAACCCCCTTCACGCCGTTGACGGGAAAGCGCCGAGACAGGCCGCCGCCGACGCCGCGCAGCACCAGTCCAAACAGCGTCTTGGGCAGCCAGGGGCCGATCTTCTGGACCACCTTGCGGCGGGTTTCGGCCGTCTTGAACCAGACATATCCGGCCAGCGCCTCGTCGGCACCCTCGCCGGTGAGCGCGACCTTGTAGCCCTGGTTATGGACCTCACCCGCCAATCGCATCAATGCGGCGCATGATGTGTCCAGCACCGGCCCTTCGGCGGCGACGATCAGCTCGGGGTACGAATTCGCCAGCTTCGAGC
>JBGSYY010000629.1:0-18139 GCA_041750675.1 Isosphaeraceae bacterium
GAATATGACCGATGTCGGCCCCGACCGCCAGGAGCCGTTCCCCGAGCGCTCGTTCGCCGACATCGTGACCCAGGTCGACGAGGTCGCCACCGGCCGCGTCATGTTCGGTCTGGGTGCCTCCAGCTTCGGCGGCCTGAGCGGCAACTTCATCATCCATGAAACGAATTTTGACATCTTCAAGTTTCCCCGAAGTGTCAGCGACATCACCGAGGGCCGCGCCTTCCGCGGCCGTGGCCAGGACTTCCGAATCGAGCTCTCGCCCGGAACGTCGATCAACCGCGCTGTCGTCAGCTTTCGCGATCCGTATCTGTTCAACTTGCCGATCGGCTTCGGTACCTCGGGCTATCTGTTCTCGCGGTTCTATCCTGACTGGAACGAAGATCGCGGCGGCGGACGCTTCTCACTCGGCCGCCAGTTCGGCACGCAGACTTACGCCGACCTCGCGTTCCGAATCGAAGATGTCGACATTTATGGATTCAAATATCCCGCGCCGGCCGAGTATCTGGCCGTCTCCGGGCACACCACATTGGCGACCTTGCGTCCCTCGATCCGGTTCGACAACCGCAACGACCCATTCGCACCCAACAAGGGGTATTACCTGGAGTTCGCCTTCGAGCAAGGCTGGGGCGACTTCACCTATCCCAAGTTCACGGTCGAAGGCCGCACCCACTTCACCACGGGCAGTCGTCCCGACGGCTCGGGCAAGCGCATCCTCACCGCACGCGGATTCCTGGGCGCGACCGGCCAGGACACGCCGCTCTACGAGAAATTCTTCGCCGGCGACTTCCGCAGCATGCGTGGGTTCGCTTACCGAGGTGTGGGTCCGTTCATCAACGACTCGAACATCGGTGGCGTATTCACGGCGATTGGTTCGCTCGAATGGCAGTTCCCCTGGACCGCGAGCGACAAGTTCCAGCAAGTCATCTTCAGCGATTTCGGCACCGTCGAGAACGACTACGCGATCAACAACTTTCGCGTGGCCGTCGGCACCGGATTGCGGGTTTATCTGCCCCAGCAGCTCTTCGGCCCCCTGCCCCTGGCGTTCGACCTCGCCTTCCCCGTCGTGAAGACCGATGACGACCGTGAGCGGCTCTTCACCTTCTTTATCGGTGCGTTCTGGTGATCGAGACGCCGCCGCTCGCGGGCCGTCTCGCCCGGATTTTCACTCAATCATAGCGCAACAGACTCACCACCTCGACAGGTTCCAGCTTCCTGCGACCGTTGAGAAATCCCAGTTCCAGAACGAACGCACAGGCGACCACCTCGGCACCCGCCGACTGGACCAGCTCGCAGCACGCTTTCATGGTGCCGCCCGTGGCCAGCACGTCGTCGAGCAAGAGAATGCGTGTGCCGGGCTTGAGCGCATCGCTGTGCATTTCCAGTGTGTCCTGGCCATATTCCAGGTCGTAAACCTGGGTCACGCGGTGATACGGCAGCTTGCCCGGCTTGCGGATCGGCACAAAGCCGACGTTTAGCTCCAGGGCCAGCGGCGTGCCGAACAGAAACCCGCGCGCCTCGGCCGCGCCGATCATGTCGATCGGCCGATCGCGAAACCGATCCGCAAGCCCCTGAACCGTGGCGCGAAGCGCCTTCGGGTCCGCCAATAGCGGAGTGATGTCCTTGAATTGAATGCCGGGCTTGGGGAAGTCGGGAATGTTGCGGATGAAGGAGTCGAGCGCAATGTCATTCATCTTGGGGGTTGGCTCCCGAGGGCGCGAGTGATCCGAGCCGCCGCAAACGGATTGCCTCCGTGCGACACGCTTCAAAATGTAGCACAACGCCGCTCACAGCGGACTTCACGGCTGCCGTCAAAGCCAATCAGGGAGCGAACGTCTCAAGATCGGCCGCCGAGGGAGGAAGCCGCAGGCTCGCGCCGGGAAGCTCGCGGATCGAGGGCGCGGCGCCGGGCGGATTCGGACCCGGCGTCTCGGGAGGAGCGAGTGGGGTGACAATCCTCGGTGTTGGATCGGAGATCATGGGGACGTTGATGCCGACCCGCTTGTCTTTCTGTCGAATCGAGCCGGACTGCACCGGGCCGACGCCGCCCACGTACACATCCTTGGCATCGGCCGTCGCAAGCTGCGTGCCCGAGCGCCAAACGATTTGGCCGCTGGACCGCTCGTAGGCGAATAGCGCAAGCTTGGCGATTCCTTGCTGATGCGTCTTTTTGACGATCGGAATCTCGGGAATCGTGCCGGTGGGCAGTCCGGCGATGGCGACCGGCACGGTCGTCTGGGGTACGCCGAACAGCCAGTTGTACGAGTCGGTTCCATACGCCCCGACGCGGGCCTCGAGCATCCATTGCGCCTGCTCGGGCTTGGCCCGGAGCAAAACGCCCTGCGCCAGCATCGATTGCCGCAAGCTGGAGATCAACCAACCTTCGTCAGTCGTTCCTTTGAGATACTGAGTGTCGAGGTAAACGGGCACGCCCGTGAGGGCCGAGTAGTCGACGCCGGAGAGTGCTTCGTCCCAGGCATTGGTGAGCAGGATTTGCTCGGTCGCCGTGCGTGCGGTCCCGCTCTGCTTGACCGTGCCGCAGCCGGCCAGAAGCAAAGGAATCAACATCCCCAATCGAGTGCCGATTCGACCCCCACCCATTCAGCGAACCTCCCCAAGATAGAGGGTCGAGAGGGTAGCCCGATCAGCCAGGACGGTCAACCTGGAACAGTCGGCGATTCGGCGATCCGTGCCGCTTCATCACAAAAAAACCCCGGAAGCCTGTGCTTCCGGGGTCTTTGGTTGCATTTTCGTGACCGCATGCGTCAAACACCGTCCGACCGATCACTACTTCTTCGCCTCGGGCCGAATCAGGGTCTTGAACTCACCCGGCAGGCGGTGGTTGACGTCCTCAAGATAAACGGCGATCTCGTCGGCCGAGTCCGCCAGTGCGTTGAACTCCTCGACCGAGGTCGCCGCGACGATCTTACGATCCTTCACGTAGCGTGTGATCAGGTCGCCAACCTCCATGCCGGATTCCTCGGCCACGCTGCCCGGCTTGACCGTCGTCACGACCAGGCCATTATCCTGATCTTTGTATTCGTAGCGATCGGCAAGCTCGGGCGTGAGCGGGGTGACGGCAATGCCGAACGCATTCACCTCGGCCGACACGGGCTCGGCACGGGCGGCCACGGGCGGCCGTTCGCGATTGTTCATGCCGCGTGCGACACTCTCCATCGACGCGGGCTTCACGGTCGTCGCGAACGTCTGGCCGCCACGGAGGTACTCAACGGGATAGCTCTCGCCCGCGTCGCTGGTGTAAACCAGATATTGCAGGCCCTCACGGGTGCGAACCGGCATTCCGTCGAAGCTGGTGATGATGTCGCCAACCTGAAGGCCCGCGTTGGCCGCCGGACTCTCCTTGCCGATCGACAGAACGACAACGCCCACTGTCCGCGCAGGCAGGCCAAGCTGACGGGCCAAACCGCGATTAATCGGCTCGACCACGATTCCCATCAAGGCCGGGTCGATCTTGCCCTTCAAAATCAGCTTGTTCGCGAGGCGAATCGCCATGTCGATCGGGATGGCGAAACCAACGCCGGCCGAAGCGCGGGTCATGGTCGCGATCGCCGAGTTGATGCCGATGACTCGCCCCTGAATATCGACCAGCGGCCCACCCGAGTTACCCGGGTTGATCGAGGCATCGGTCTGCAGGAACGACTCGAACCGGTTGATGCCCAGGTTGTCGCGCTCGGTGGCCGAAATGATGCCGGCGGTTACTGTCTGCGTCAGCCCAAACGGCGAACCGAAGGCCAACACCCAATCGCCGACATGAAGATCCTTCGACGTTCCGATACGAACCGGCTTGTAGCTGGTCTCCTCGACCTGAATCACCGCCACATCGGCATCGGGATAGTTGCCGACGATTCGGCCCGGCGAGGTCGCGCCGTCATGAAACGTGACGACGATCTTGGTCGCGCCCTCCACCACGTGATTATTGGTAAGGATATGACCTTTATCGTCGAGCACGAAGCCCGAGCCGGTGCCGATGCCTCCACCGCCGTCGAGTTGCTGGCGGTCGAACTGAAACTTGCCGCCGTCGGGTCCGAAGAAGCGGCGGAGCATCTCCTCCATCTCCTTGGGATCGACGGGCTCCGCATCGCCCCGATCAGGCGCGCCATCAGGGCCCGGGCGCTGCCCGCGCATGCGGGCTCTTGGCCCCTTTTCGACATTGATCTGCACGACCGAGGGTCGCACATACTCGGCGACGGCGTTGAAGGCAACCGACAGTTCCCGCGCGGTGCGCTGGCCTGCGTCGGGTATGTCTTGAGTGGCAGGCAGCGGCTTCGCGGCGAATTGCGAACTGGCCAACGCCGCGAGCGAAACCGCCAAGGCGGCCCACGCGACCTTATTTCTGTGCATCGGAGATTGCTCCTGCGAGTAGACGTTCACAAGCGATGACCCAAGCCGGCTCATCACCTACTTCCACTATTCTCTGCGCCGCAGCGTTTTGGGCCGCCGAGAAGGGGGCTCGTGTTCGACGAGTCAAAAGTCATTACGAAGCGACAGGGCATTTCGGTTCGGAACGAATTTCTCGAACTTTCGAGACCGTTCCCAGGGTAACGTACGGCACGGCGGTGAGAATGCCGCGAGCCTATGTCAACCAATCTGCCTGTTCGCTCAGGCCGAAACACCGACAAGTTCTATTTTAGGGCGATTGTCGCGAATGACCAGATCGCCCCAGGCTCGGCAAGCTCCGCGATCCGCAGAGCAGCCAGAGCGAACGCACTTAGCGAGCCTTCGGCTTGAGCTCGCGGCGGACCTGATGCTTGCGCAACGCGGCGACCAGTTCCAGCGTCGGCATAAGATAGGGGATGAGCGCGTGCTGGCGAGAAATCCACGACTCGGCGACGAGGGTAGGCTCGTAGCAAGCACGACCATCGACCATGCGGCGCTCAACCACACCCCGATCGACCAGGTACAACAGCACCAGGGCGCGGCGGAGCAAGGGCTGGGCCGACCAGTAGGCCGACATCTCAAGATCAATTTCGAGCTGAAGCCCCGTGAAGCGTGCGGCTTCGTTCAAAAGCGCTTCCAGATGCTCGGAGTTGCGGTGGGCGCGGAAATGGGCGAGATGGCCCTTCCAGGCGCGGGCGACGGTACGGATTGCTGGCGAAGCGTAACGTTTCATTCGATTATGACCCTCCTGGGCGATTCTCCTCCTAGAACGGACCAAGGGAACTCTTTGTGACCATCAAACACTCCGTTATTCTAGGTTGCCCGGCAATGCTCGTGCGGATACTCTTCCCCGGTGCGGTTTTCTTCTCGTTTTGCTCGACCGCCGACTCGCATGGCTGCGAGTGGCCAACGGTTCTCACTACGAGAGCGAATTTCGTACCTCTGTCGTGCGTCGCGGACGGCTCCGCGGCATTCTGACCCACTTCTTTACGACCTTGCGGACTGCCAATGATGTTTGGAGCGATCGCCAAGGTCGTCACTCGGCACGGCTGGATTGTCATTCTGGGCTGGCTCGGGCTGGCGATTTTCCTGTCACGAGTCGCACCGCCGTGGAGCAGCGTGAGCCGCGACGACGACGTGCGATTCTTCCCGCCCGACTACGCCAGCGTCGTCGGTCAGGGCTTGCTCGAACGCGGATTCCCCAAGAACGTGACCGACTCCTCGGTCGTCATCATCGGCGAGCGTCGTGATGGTCCGCTCCTGAAGTCAGACCTCTCGTTTTTTGATCGCCTCACCCGACGACTGCGCAAACTTCAGGCAGCGCAGCCTGAATTGAAGATCCGCGACGTCGTGGATCGGAACGAGCCGGTGATCGGTGAGCGGCTGCGTGTGCGCAACGAGAACGGCGGCGAGATCGTGCTGACGGCCGTTCAGCTCACCTCAACGTTCATCTCCAAGCAGGCGCGGATCACCGTCGATCACGTTCTCGCCCTGGTCCGCGATTATCAGGAACTCGCCCCTAAAGGTCTGACGCTGGGCATGACCGGCTCCGCGGCCGTGGGGCACGACTCCAACGTCGCCAGCAACGAGAGCATCGAGGCGACGACGATCGCCACCATCATCCTGGTCGTCTCGATCCTGCTCGTCGTTTATCGCTCGCCGTTCCTGGCGTTGATCCCGCTCGTCACCATCGCGCTTTCGGTCTACGTCTCGCTCGACATAATCGCCATGCTGGCCAACCCGCCAGTGAACTTTCAGGTCATCAACGTCACCCAGGTCTTCGTAGTCGTCATTCTCTACGGAGCCGGCACAGACTACTGCCTGTTCCTGATCGCCCGGTATCGCGAGGAACTGGCGCGGGGTCGAACGCGCCATGAGGCGCTCGACGAGTCGATCAAGCAAGTTGGCGGGGCGCTGATGGCGAGCGCCGGGACGGTGATCATCGGCCTGGGGATGCTCTGGTTTTCGACATTCGCCAAAATTCGCTACTCCGGCCCGGCGATCGCCTTGAGCCTGGCGGTCGGGCTGGCGGCGAGCTTGACGCTGGCCCCGGTCCTGTTGAACGCCCTGCGCGGGGCGGTTTTCTGGCCATTCAAGCCGCCGCATCATATCGCCGGCGCGAACCCGGAGACGGAAAGCCTGCGCGAGACGCCGATGTTCGGCTTCTGGGCCAAGGTGGCCGACGTCGTGGTCAAGCGACCCGGCACTATCCTCGCGGTCAGCGTCCTCCTGATGACGCCGCTGGCCTACGTCGGCACACAGACGAAGGCAAGCTACGACATCCTGGCGGACCTGGGCGGAAAGGCACCCAGCGTCGACGGAGCGCAGGTCTTCCGCAACTACTTCCCCGAAGGCGAGCTGGGGCCGAGCACGGTCCTGATCCACGATCCCAATGTCGACTTTTCGACCGAGGCAGGACGGATCGCCATCGGAAAGCTGAGCCAGGCGCTCGCCGCCGTTCCCGGTGTGGCCGAGGTGCGATCGCTCACCCGCCCTCTGGGCACGCCCGGTCAGTATGTGGAACCCGAGCCAGGCATGGAGGCGGCCCCACCGGCCGACGCCGCGAAGCCGGGCGGACTGCTGGGTAACCTGGGGCTGGACCGCGCCCGTCGCGCCGCCGAGCAAATCCGGCTTCAGGCCATTCGGTCGGGCATCCTCAAGCGCTATGTCAGCACGCAGGCAACAGATCCGGCGGACTTGAACCGCATCACCCGCCTCGACGTCGTTCTCGACACCAGCCCGTTTTCCGACGCCGCCATGCAAACGCTCGACCGCGCGACGGCGGTTGTCCGTGACGCGGCCGGGCCCGGTGGAATCATCGACGGCTCGACCGTCGGCCTGGGCGGCACAACGATCCAGATCAGCGACCTCAAGCGAGTGACCAGCGAAGACCTGCGTAAGATGTACGTCCTGGTAACCCTGGGCGTTTACGCAATTCTGGTAGTCTTGCTGCGTCGTCCCGGGATCTCGCTCTACCTGATCGTGACGGTCGTTTTCGGCTATCTGGCATCGCTCGGACTGACCGAGCTGGTCTTCCGGGCCTTGCACACCGGGCCAGGCCCCTGGGAGGGCCTCGACTGGAAGGTCGGCTTTTTCCTGTTCGTGATCCTGGTGGCGGTGGGCGAGGATTACAACATCTTCCTGATGTCACGGGTGATCGAGGAGGAGAAGCGGCACGGCCCGATTGAGGGTACCCGTCGGGCGATCGCCCACACGGGAGGCATCATCAGCTCATGCGGCGTCATCATGGCCGGCACGTTCCTGGCGATGCTCTTCGGCCGCCTGACAACGCTCAAACAGCTCGGCTTCGCGCTGGGGATCGGCGTGCTGCTCGACACGTTCATCGTGCGGCCGATCCTGGTGCCTGCCTTCGTGGTGCTGTGGCACAAGATGTTCCCAGGCAGGCAGCTGGAGCCGACACTGGCGGGACACGAATCCCATGGTAATCCGCAGCGGCCCTCGATCGGCGGCCGCCCCATTCGCACCCGAGGCCCGGTAAGCGAGACCGCGCCGCGAATCACGACAACGGGGTGAAATCTCAGGCCTGGCTTGAGTGACATGGTCTGGGCGGAGTGGTTGCTAGGAGGCGACGCCTGAAACGGTGTACCGCGAAGCCTTCCCGATCGACACAACCCAACGTTCGCGCACACAAGTCGCAGAATGCGATACCAGGCCCAGGAAGCCGACAATTCCTCGAGCCACGACCGCCCCTCAACACGGGGGGATCAGGATAAGCATCAGCCAATCGCTGCCGTTTCAACCCAACGGGTCGGATCGCTGGTGCAAGAATCGTGGTTCGACCCATCTGGCGACTCGAAATGCGAAACGGCCGGGGTTGCCCCCCGGCCGTTTCGCGTGGATCGACAGAAGTCCGGCAGTCACTCTCAGGCGGTTTCGCCACCCGCCGTCGCGGCGGACGCCGTCTCGGCTTCCTCACCCTTCTTGGAAGGGGTGAAGTCGAGCTTCTTGCCCTCCTCGTTCTCGAGGACCTGGACAGTCAAGGTGTCGTAGCCCCGGAATGTGCCTCGGAGAATCTCCTCGGAGAGGGGGTTCTCGATCATGTTCTCAACCGAGCGCCGCAGGGGCCGCGCTCCGTAGTCGGGGTTATAACCCTTCTCGATGATGTAGTTCTTGGCCTCGTCGCTGAGCACCAGCTCCAGGCCTCGATCCTTGAGCCGTCCGCGTACCTTGGACAGCTCGATATCGACGATCTGCTTCAAGTCGCTGTGCGTCAGCGGGTGGAACACGATCACGTCATCCAGCCGGTTCAGGAACTCGGGCCGGAAGTACTTTTCGATGGCGACCTTAACGCCTTCCTTCATCTGGTCATAGTTGTCCGAGATTTCGCGAGAGCCGAAGCCCAGGATATTCGTCTGCTGGGTCGCCTCCGCGCCGGCGTTCGTCGTCATGATGATGATCGTGTTCTTGAAGTCGACATTGCGGCCGAAGCTATCGGTCAGCCGGCCTTCCTCCATGATCTGAAGGAGCATGTTGTAAACGTCCGGGTGCGCCTTCTCGATCTCGTCGAGCAGCACAACGGCGTACGGACGCCGCCGAATCTTCTCGGTGAGCTGGCCGCCCTCCTCATAACCGACATACCCGGGCGGTGCGCCGATCAGGCGGCTGACGTTGTGCTTCTCCATGTACTCGGACATGTCGATCTGGATCAAGGCGTCGGCGTCGCCGAACATGAACTCGGCGAGGTTCTTGGCCAGGTGCGTTTTGCCCACACCGGTCGGCCCGGCGAAGATGAAGCAGCCGATGGGGCGCTTGGGATCCTTCAGGCCCGCGCGGCTGCGCCGCACCGCCTGGCTGATCCGCTTGACGGCCTCGGTCTGGCTGATGACCTTTTTGGCCAGTTCCTCTTCCATCTTGACGAGCCGGGCCGTCTCCTCGGCCTCCAGCTTCGTGAGCGGGATGCCGGTCATCTTGCTGACGACCTCGGCGACGACCTCCTCATCGACCGTGCCGTCGATCTCCTTGGAGCGCTCGCGCCACTCGCGGTTGATCCGCTCCTTTTCCTTGCGGAGCTTGTCGGCCTGGTCGCGGAGGGCGGCGGCGCGCTCGAAGTCCTGGTTGGCGACAGCCTCTTCCTTGTCCTGGTTGAGCCGCTCGATCTTGTCGTCCAGCTCCTTGAGATCCGGCGGCCGAGTCATCGCCTTGAGGCGGACACGCGCTCCGGCCTCGTCGATGACGTCGATCGCCTTGTCGGGCAAGCAGCGTCCGGTGATATACCGGTCGGACAGCTCGACCGAGGCCTCGAGCGCCTCGTCAGTGATCTGCACGCGGTGGTGCGACTCGTAACGGTCGCGCAGCCCGCGGAGAATCTCGATCGTCTCGCTCTTGGACGGCGGATTGACGATGACCGACTGGAACCTCCGGTCGAGCGCACCGTCCTTCTCGATGTACTTGCGGTACTCGTCGAGCGTGGTGGCACCAATGCACTGGACCTCGCCACGCGCTAGCGCCGGCTTGAGGACGTTCGACGCGTCGATCGCGCCTTCGGCCCCGCCCGCCCCGACGAGCGTGTGCAACTCGTCGATGAACAGCACGGTGTTCTTGGCGCGTCGGACCTCGTTCATCACGGCCTTGATGCGTTCCTCGAACTGACCGCGATACTTGGTGCCGGCGACCATCATGGCCAGGTCCAGAACGACGATCCGCTTATCGCGGAGCAGTTCCGGCACACTGCCGTCGACGATCATCTGGGCCAGGCCCTCGACAATCGCCGTCTTGCCCACGCCGGCTTCGCCGAGGAGCACCGGATTATTTTTCTGCCGACGCGAGAGGATCTGGACGACCCGCTCGATCTCGTTGGCACGGCCGATGACTGGGTCGAGCTTGCCCTGGCGGGCAAGGTCGGTCAGGTCGCGACCGAAACTGTCCAAGGCCGGGGTCTTGGACTTGCTGCTGCCCTTGGCTGCGGAGCGTTCGCCCTCGCCGCCTCCGCCTGCGTCCATCCCGTGACCGAGCAAGTTGAGAACCTCCTCGCGGACTTCCTCGAGCTTAAGCCCGAGATTCATCAAAACCTGTGCCGCAACGCCTTCCTGCTCGCGCAACAGACCCAGCAGCAAGTGCTCGGTCCCCACATAATTGTGATTTAGGTTGCGCGCTTCCTCGATCGCATACTCGATGACTTTTTTCGCCCGAGGAGTCTGGGGCAGCTTCCCCATGGTCACCATGTCGGGACCGGACTGGACAATCTTCTCGACCTCGTGGCGAATCTTACGCAGATCCACCTCAAGATTCTTGAGCACATTCGCCGCGACCCCGCTACCTTCCTTGACGAGGCCGAGCAAAATGTGCTCGGTGCCGATGTACTCGTGGTTGAAGCGCTGGGCCTCCTGATTGGCCAGCTGCATCACCTTACGGGCACGATCGGTGAAACGCTCATACATGCCGTCAAACTCCGCCGAGATAGGCTGGGGGAATCTTCGCCGGGGGATCGAGGGTCGGTCGCGCCCGGAGGGTTGGCCCTGCGGCACCGCAGTGGGAGGGCGAAGGGATTACCTGTTGATGAAAAGACAACGATTCACCGAATCTTCCGCGTTTCGCGCCGCGATTTCAACACCTCCCGATCACAAGACCGAAACTCGCTCCCTATTGGACGCCTCAGTGGCGATCACGTTCGCCAGCCTCGATGCCACGCTCCGGCCTCTCGCTCGGTGATGACTGACGAACATTCTGCGACTCTCGTCAAGTGCTGAGAGTCTTTGTGGGGCATCGGCTTTCAGACCTAAATCATTATAGACGCCCCAGCCGCCGTCGGCATCGTCGCCAAGGGCGTTTCGAATGTTGGGCGATTCGAAGCGACAGCGTGCTTATCCGTCAAACCGCCGCCGCGGCAGGCTCGATATCCGCACGAGCGGCATCGACGGGCATGTCGAGCTGGCGAAGCGCCTCGGCGATTTCCCAGCTCCACCGGCGGCCGGATTCCAGGTCGAGGCACTGCCGGAAAACCGGCCGGGCGAGATCGGCGCGGCCGCTCCGAACGTAGATCAGGCCCAGATGCATCAGGCAGTCGGCGTCCGACTCATCGCGGGCCAGAATTTGCTCGCAACGACCACGGGCCTCGCTCCACCGCCCCTGGAGATAAAATTCCAGAGACTCGCGAAACAACCGCTCAATTTCCTGCCGATGCCGCTCAGGATGGAGCCGCCAGAGCCACCAAATGGTGTAACCCATCGTCGCAACCCACGTTGTGACCGCCAGTGCCGCCAGGAACGGGGGCCAAGTGGGAGCCAGCCAGCCGGTCCAGACCCATCGTGAGAGAATCGCCACATTGACGACCACCGCGAAAAACCCAGCCAGGATCAGGCCCAGCAGTTCCTGACCGGTCCAAATCTGAGCCAATCCTGGCCAGAAGCTGAGTAGGGCGATCCAGTTGCGGCGAGGGAACATCATGGGCGGTCTCCGACCGTCAAACGAGTGGAGTTTCAATGCGGGCGCAACGTCACACAGCGAAATCGCTCTCACGCGTCCTTGAAAAGGGCGTGAACCGAAAACGCAATGAGCGTCGAGCCGCGCGAGGGTATCGCGGCGAATTAGCGGCGGGTGCGATCCGGTGGCGAATGAGCCCGAAGCCGTTCGGCGAACCGCTCGAGAGCGGCAGCGTCCCATCGTTCGGTCTCGCCGTCCGGCCCTGGGCGGCCCAGGGTCAGGTTCGGCGCGTCCGTATTCCCGCCGAGATGGAGATCGGCCACGCCTTCGAGCTTCTTGGGCAGATCCAGATCGCGGATCGCCTGGCGCGCGCGGTCGGGGAGACGTGCGCCGATTCGATCGATCGTGGCGCCGAGACCTTCCGCATGAACGGCATAGTCCAGCCCACCGTCGAAACCCGTCCGACCAACGAAGACGACCGGAAACGTCCCAATCAGCAAACGCATGTCCGACGTGGCGATCCCCTGAGCGTCGACGCGAAAATTGCCCTGAAGCGACCCCAGCCGACTGCGCGGGGGTAATCCCACTTGCGTCGCGAGATTGCTGACCAGCGGGCTGACTCCCGGCTCAATGTCGTAAACCGAGATCCGACCCGTCCCGTTCAGCGCCGATCGCCACTCCTCGATTCGTGGAGCCTCGATGAGCGCTCGAAACGAGAGATCGAGTTGACCGGTGGTGAGACTGTCGAGACTACCAAGGGGCAGGAGATAGGAAAGCACGCCGAGTGCGGGATCAATCTGGACTTCTTTGATCTCAAGCTCTCCCCCAGCCCGGAACGGCCCCCGAGCGCCGTCCTGGCGGATCGTCGCGGCAAGCGCGAAGCGGCCGCCGTTCAAGTCTCCCTCAAGCATCTCCACGTCGAGGGTCCCAGGCGACCAGACGACCGAGGCCGAAAGCCCGCTCAAGACCAGTTCGGTGCGGGTCGGCCCGTCGATCCAGGTCAGAGTTCCCTCACGAATCCGGATTGCGACGGGCGTCGCGCCGCCTTTGTCCTCATCGGGATCGCTCTTGTGGATCGCAGGCTCCGCCTTCGGGCCATCGCGTTTGGTCAGGAGATTGAGATTCCCGTCCGCATCACGTTCCAGCCGCAGCGCCGCTCGTCGAATATCGACTTCACGGACCTGGGTCCGTCCCTGCAACAAATCGAGCCAGCACAGATCGAGGCGAACCTCGGGAGCGTCGAGCCAAGGTTTGCCCTCCGGGCCGACCCGTAACTCGTTCAAAACAGCACCACCCGACCAGTTCAACCGGATCGAGCCCAGACTGACCCGATGCCCCAGCCGCTCGGCGAGCGATTCGGCGATTCGAGCTCGGGCGATACCCAGGGGCGCGATCGCCAGCAGGAGCATCCAGGCAAGCGGTAGACTCGCAACCATCGCGAGAACAACGCAGCGCTTCGAGGGGTGGCCGGGCATGCGAAACATAGGCCCATCTCCGAGGCCGGCGCGAAGTCTCCTTTCTCCAACATCAGGAGGGTCCGGCCGGCGCGGGGAATCTAACGCACTTGGGCGAAACGGGCAATCTCAGTCAACATGGAGTCCTCGACCATCGTTTCGCTCCTGAATCATTGCCTTTGGCCTCCGCGGCGAATAGGCTCGACATCGCCAACGCATCCAAGGCGGTTCAAAGATAGGCCATCGACGAGAGAATGAGGAACCAGCCCATGCGACGCTTGCCCAGCCAACTGAAGGCCGTCGGCCTCCTGATTATCGGATTCGGGATGACCCCAGCGCGTGCCGACGAGCTGCCGCTTGTGGGTGGCGTCGAATTGCAGCCACTGGCCACACAGGCCAGGCGCGTGGCGGAGTCGCTCGAATTTCTGGGAGCACCGTTGCCGACCGAGGTGCGAGAAAAGCTCGCCACCGCGGCCAAGATGGCCAATGAGGCAGAAGGCGTCCGCGCCATTCAGGAGATACTCGACCCCTATTGCCTGGTGGGCATCGCCATCAATCCCGAGAGCCGGGTGAAGGCCCAACCCGGCCCCGCGGCCCCCGAACTCGTCCAGCAAGGCTGGCGTGTTTTTCTCGTCAAGGTCCACAACGAGGCCGGCGTGACCGGCGTGCTGCGTGTCATCAGCCCCAACGCCGCGCCCGTTTACCGTCAATCGACCAACACCCCGACGCCCGAACGCTCGATCCCTACCGATGAAATCGCCGATCGCTGGACCGACGTGCGAATGTTCGACGATCGCCCGCTCGTCAAGTCGCTCTCGGGCCTGCCGCTCGAATACCGCATTCTTCAGATCTACAGTCGCGACGCCGGCCGCCGCGAGGCGCGTCTGAGCTTCGACGTCGGCCAGGGAACCCAGGATCTCGGCTTCCGCTCCGATGTCGACGTCTTGTTTCGCGTCCAGCCGGCCGTTCGGGTTACGCTCGATGTCGAGGACGAGGATGGCAAGCCCGCGATGGCCTCGTTCCTGATCCGAGACCCACAGGGGCGGGTCTATCCCTCGCAAAGTCGAAGGCTCGCGCCCGACTTCTTCTTCCATCCCCAGATCTATCGGGCGAGCGGCGAGACCGTCGCCCTGCCGCCAGGACACTACAGCGTGGAAACCACACGGGGGCCGGAGTATGTGGTCCAGCGCCGTGAGATCGACGTCCCGGCCACGGCGGAACATACCGAAGCCTTCAAACTCAAGCGCTGGATCGACCCGATCGACAAGCACTGGTACTCCGGCGACCACCACGTTCACGCCGCCGGCTGTGCGCATTATGAAAGCCCGACCGAAGGGGTCACTCCCGCCGATATGATGCGGCACATTCTGGGCGAGGATCTCAAGGTCGGCTGCGTGTTGAGCTGGGGCCCCTGCTGGTACGCGCAGAAGGAGTACTTCGATGGCAAGCTGCACGAGCTGTCGACGGCCGAATACCTGATGCGTTACGACGTCGAGGTCTCCGGTTTCCCCTCGTCGCACACCGGACACCTCTGCCTGCTCCGGCTGACCGAGGACGACTATCCCGGCACAACCCTGATCGAAGAATGGCCGAGCTGGGACCTGCCGGTGTTGCAATGGGGCAAGTCGCAAGGCGGCGTGGTCGGTTTCTCACACTCCGGCTGGGGCCTCCAGACCAAGGCCAAGGAGCTGCCCAACTACGAGATTCCGCCGTTCGATGGCATCGGCGCCAATGAATACATAGTTGACGTCGTCCACGACGCCGTCGACTTCATCTCCGCCGTCGATACGCCCGCGCCCTATGAATTGAACATCTGGTATCACACGCTGAACTGCGGCTATCGCTGCAAGATCAGCGGCGAGACCGATTTCCCGTGCATCTATGGCGAGCGGGTCGGCCTCGGGCGGGTCTACGTGAAGCTGCCTGACGGCAAACTCGACTACGATCAATGGGCCGAGGGCCTCAAACTCGGCCGTTCCTATGTCAGCGATGGCTTCAGCCATCTGATCGACTTCCGCGTCAACGACCGCGAGTTGGGTACCGAAGGCAGCACCCTCGCCCTCGACAAGCCCGGCACGGTGAAGGTGACCCTCGACGTTGCCGCGAGGCTCGATGAAACGCCATCCCAACTGGCCAAAATGATCAAGTTCCGCCCCCTCGACCAGCAACCCTACTGGCACCTGGAGCGAGCGAGAATCGACGGCACCCGCACCGTGCCGGTCGAGATCATCGTCAACGGATACCCGGTCGCACGCCGCGAGATCGTTGCGGATGGCTCCATGCAGGCTCTGGAATTCGACGTTCCCATCGAACGATCGAGCTGGGTGGCCGCGCGGATCTATCCCTCCAGCCATACGAATCCGATCTTCGTCGAGGTCGGCGGCAAGCCGATCCGGGCCTCGAAGCGCTCGGCCGAGTGGTGCCTCAAGTCGGTTGACCAGTGTTGGTCCAAGAAAGAACCGGCGGTCCGCCCAACCGAGAAAGACGCAGCCCGCGTGGCGTACGACCTGGCGCGGGACGCGTATCGAAAAATCCTGTCGGAGACCGATGTCGACTGATCGGCCATGGGATCAGACCTAGTCCCGAAACGCCTCCTCGTCGGTCATTTCCCAACCCGTGCGATCGCGGAGCAACCTGAGAAGCGTTCGCGCGGTTTCTGTGTCCATCACGATTTCGCTCCACACGCGCATGGATTCCTTCATGAGTGGATAAAGCGCCTCGCCGCGGTCACGATGGCAAAGCGAGCACTGCCGGGCAAGCAAAATCACATGATGATCGACTTTCTGGCGAAGTTCGACGAATTCCTGTAATTCGAACAGAGTGGGCACGCGGGGCTCTTCACCTTTGGCATGAATCCATCCGTCTTCACGGAAGGGTCGATACTGCACATTGGCGAGCCAGCCGTCATTCTTGATGCGCTCGTCGACGGGTGTTCCCGCCGCGATCAGTTGGTGTCGCAAAAGGTCGTGAGGGTCACGAAGATCGCCCATGCTGGTGACGATGATCCGGATGTTGGGCTTTTCCTCCAGCGATTCGCGGAAGCCCGGCGGCGGCTTGCTCAGCATTTTGTTGAACTGGCCTTGACCCACCAGCGGAGCCGCAAAAAGCCCGACCGAGTGGTCAGCGATATGATCAGGAAATAATATGAAGAAAGATGAAGGAGAAAATTGCGGGTATTTTGCCGGTCCGCTTGCTGAGATGGCGACCAATTTCATCAGGACCTTGCGATCCGACTTGCGGATGGCAGCGGCCAGAGAACGGGAGAAGTCCACGCCGGCGCGTCCGGGACCCAGCCCAATCGGCACCGGGACAGGCGGACGACGCGACCAGAGCGTGCCGCCGACTTGCAGAATGAGTTCAAGAACTCGATCGGCGGCGACGGCCGCGACCGCTCGTCCGTAGTACCCCACATCGCGGGCGATAACGGACTTGGGATCATTACGGATCTCCTCGGGATAGGCCAACGGACCCATCACGTCGACGACGTGGATTTTCGTGTGATCCACGCCGAACCCCTTGCCGATCTTGCGGCTCAGCAACTGGGAAATCGGCGGCGTCAGCCGGACATAGCCCAGATCCACGGCCTGCTTCAGAAATGGATAAACCTGTTCTCGGGTGATCGGCATTATTTCGGCGATCTCGACCGCACTCAGTCGCTCCTGAAGGAAGAGGCGAGCGACTTCGTAGTATTGGTTGGCTCTGGCCATGTCAAATTCCTCCCGGGATCGCGATAAGGCGATCCCCACTCGGCGAATTGCGGCACGAGCTTCCGCGCTCGTTGATCTGTGGTCCAGGTTGACCCAGCCCCTCGACCAGCGGAATCCGCGCGAACCTTTCCCGCCCAGATGTGACTATCTCGTCAGGACGCGAACGCCGCTCACTTCGAGCGGTGTTCGCCCGCGCCGAGAGTTTACCTTCCGAATTTCCATGAGTCTCAGCCGTTTCATCAGCGAAGCTTTCGACCGCCCCCCGGCGGCGATCGCCTATGAGGTCAGCCGACGCCTGACCGAGCTATTCCCCGACCGCGCCCTGGTCGAAGGCTCGGACTGCGACTTCGACCTCATGGACTATGTGCGCGAAGGGTTCTGCACCATCCGCCTCCGCCCCGACGTCCACGGCCAGATCGCCGTGTACTGGAACCGCGAGCGCGGCGTGCAGGACATGCCCCGCAACGTCTGGTTCGAGATCGACTGGCGCGGCGAGTCGCTCGACGTTCTGATCCTGGACTGGGCCGACGCACCGACGCATCACTGGATCATGGCCGACCGCGAATCGACGGCACGCCGCTTCTTCGAGGCCGTCTGCCGCTTCGATCCCGAAGTTCGCGAGGAAGTTCTCGTCTTCGACGGCGGCCGCTGGGAAGCCAGCGCGGGTCTGTTCCAGGCTCTGGAAGACGGCGATTACGAAACTCTCGTCCTCCCCGGCGCGCTCAAGCAGGAGATTCTGGCCGACGTCGAGCGGTTTCTGGCCTCGCGCTCCGTCTACGAGGCCGTCGGCGCGCCCTGGAAGCGCGGCATCCTCTTCACCGGCCCACCCGGTAACGGCAAGACGCACACGATCAAGGCTCTTGTCAGCGCTCTCGGTCGTCCATGTCTCTATATCAAGAGCTTCAAATCCGAGCGCGTGACCGAGGAGACCAACATCCGCCACATCTTCGAGCGCGCCCGCAAGCTCGCGCCCTGCCTGCTGGTGCTGGAGGATCTCGACGCCCTGGTGACGAACCAGAACCGCTCGTTCCTGCTTAACGAACTGGACGGCTTCGCGCGTAACACGGGCGTCGTCACCCTCGCCACCACCAACCACCCCGAGCGGCTCGACCCCGCCCTGCTCGACCGCCCCAGCCGGTTCGACCGCACCTACACCTTCCCCCTCCCCGCCTCCGACGAGCGCCGCCGCTACATCGAGCGCTG
>JBGSYY010000630.1:0-5203 GCA_041750675.1 Isosphaeraceae bacterium
CGGTCAGGTGGCAGACGAGGAGGGTGATCGGCAGGCCGATCAGGTAACGGAGCCCGGCGCAGCCGATGGGCGGGAGGTCGGGGACGGAGAACTTGACGGCGATCGGGTTTCCGCCCCAGAGGGCGCAACAACCGGCGACGAGCAGCGCCCCCTGCCAATCCATCGCGCGGCTGGGAGCTGGGGACGGCCTCATAGGGCCGCATGCTGACACGTGGGGACGCCGGCGGTCAAGTCGGGCGGCCTGTTCGGATGGTCGAGGATGAGCTAGGATCGCATATCGCCTGGAACGAGCGATGGATCGCCGAGGCTCAAGGATGATGCACGAGCAAGGACGGATTCTGAGACTGACGGCGGCACGGCGATTCCTGCTAGACCTTCTGCATTATGGCCAGAAGGTCCCGTCGGTGCCGGTGGCGCGGACGATGCGGTTAGGGAAGCTTGCGGAGGCGCGGAAGGCGCACCCGCTCAAGCCGTCGTGGTCCGTCTTGTTCCTGAAGGCGCATGGGCTCGTCGGCGCGGCGAACGGCCCGTTGCGCCGTTGCTTGCTTTCGTTCCCGACGCTTCGGATTTATGAACATCCGCACACTATTGGGTCGATGGCATTCGAGCGCGATTACGAGGGGGAGCCGTCGATCTTCGTTGGTCTGTTTCGAGCGCCGGAGGGGCAGTCGATCGAGGAACTCGAAAAGGCGTTGGAGTACTATCGCCGTTCGCCCGTGGAATCGGTCGGATTTTTCCGTCAAGCGTTGCGGATCAGCCGACTTCCCAAGCCGCTGCGTCGGTTCTTGTGGTGGACGAGCCTGGAGGTTTCGGGGGGGAAGCGGGCGAAGCGTTTGGGGACGTTCGGCGTTTCGAGTTATGGGGCGCTTGGGGCTGAGTCGTTGCATCCGATCAGCCCGCTCACGACGACGCTCACCTACGGCCCGATCGATGAGACGGGTCGGGTCGTGGTGAAGTTGGTTTACGATCACCGCGTGCTGGACGGGGCGGAGGTTGCGCGTCGCCTCGCGGAACTGGAGGCGACGTTGCTGGGCCCGATCCTGGATGAGTTGCGATTGACGTCTTGCGCGGTCCCACCTCCTCATTTGGAGTTGGGGGCTGCCGTCAGTGGATCTCGTTCCGGTCGAGCATCCGAACGTTGACCTGACTCATCATCCGCTTGAGGGCTTCTTCCTTCTTGGTGATGAAGAGGACCTGTTCGAGGATTATCTGGCGCTGCTCGAGGCCGAACGACATGCTGAGCCGTCCCGATCCGAGTCCGAGCATGTACTCCAGGATGTCGGGGATTTCCTTGGAGAATTTGAGCTGGGTGGTGGGGAAGCGTTCGAGGTCGCTCAGGGGGCCGTGGTGGTGGAGGATCTCGTTGGGGCTGACTTCCCAGTAGTCGAGGCGGCGGGTGACCCAGATCGCCAGATAGGCCAGGGCGAGGATGATCGAGGTGGTGAAGTAGAAGCCGGCGTTGGCGACGGCATAGATGTGCCTCGTGAGCCAGGCGAGTGGCGCGAGGATATTGACCATCGGCGCGAGCCAGAGGAGTAGGAACGTTACGGTTGTGATGAGCAGGAAAACGGCGAAGATGGTGAATCGGGGGAAATCGAGCGCCATCACGACCATGTTGGCGGCGAAGATAAAGAGGAAGAAGACGCCGAGGACGTTCTGCCAGGACTTGAAATACTCACGGACGCGGACGGGCGCCGGAGTGGCATCGGCCTCGATCACGACACCACCAGGTGGGGGGGCGTTGGCGGCCTGAGCCTGTGCGGCGCGGAGCTCTCGTTCGGGGACGAGGTCGCCGACGAGGATCATGCCGATGCCGCAGATGAGGCCCGCGACCATCGTTGGCCAGAGGAAGATGACCTTGGGATAGGTGAAGATTTTGATGGAACCGATCGGCTCATCGATCATGTCTTGAGTGGCTTGCGGGTCACCGGGCTTCGCGTCGCTGGCCATGGTCGCATCGATCCTTGTAGAGTTTGGGCGCTGGGGACGATGGCCCCCAGTCGATGAAGGCGATCGTAACGGCGCCAGCGAGCCGGGTGAAGGGTGCGGCGCGTGACACTTGTCGGTGTTTCGCCCGGGAACGCCCGGGATTGAGCGGTGCCGATTGACCAGAGGACGGCCGTGCGGCAAGATGGAGACATCAGGCCCTTGGGAGAGGTGACCGAGCGGCCGAAGGTGCGGCACTGGAAATGCCGTGTGGTGTCACAGCCACCGCGGGTTCGAATCCCGCCCTCTCCGCTCAACTTATTGCAGTCTAGGGGCTTGCGTCCTGGGGACGTGAGCCCCTTCTTTTCCCGGCTGCTAATCGCCCGTACCGTCCCGCCCACTTCCGGTTAACAGAACGGTTAACAGGGACTTGCCCTCGTTCCGCGGTGACCGTACTATCGGATGTACGGCACCTACGGTTAACAGGGGCGGCACCATGGCCCGCAAGCTGGAGATGACCTGGCAGGGGTCGACGCGGCGGTGGTTCAAGAAGCACCGCGGCAAGATGTACACCGTCTCCTGCCGGCAGCTCGGCTGTCCGGACACGAAGGAAGGCAGCGCCGCAGCGGCCAACGCGTGGTGGACCGCCAAGCAGAAGGAGATCGAGGCCGCCCCTCCGACCGAGGAGGACCGGCGCGCCAACGCCTTCAAGGTCTGGTCGATGGTGCAGGACTGGGGCCAGCTTGACGAGGCCAGTCGCGAGAAGCTGGTCGATTCGCTGGTCGGCGAGGGCCAGTACCGGAAGCTCAAGGCCCAGGCCGAGGCGATGGTCGAAACAGCGGTGAAGACCACACCGCCCGATCGCACCGTGGCCGCTCAGGTCGAGGCCTGGAAAAACCTGCTCCGCTCCGCTTGCCAATCCGGACAGATGAGCGAAGGTCGGTTCGACGCCTACTGCCGGAACATCCGGCCATTCGCAGACTGGATCGGGCAGCACGCCGCGATCGACGCTATCGACGAGTCGAAATTGGAAGGGTTCTTCAACCACCTGTCCCAGAAGGTCCTTGCAGAGGAGTACTCGCCCACCTACTCCCATACGTTGCTGATGACCACCAAGCAGTTCGTCAGCCGCCTGGCCGAGATGAAGCTCATTCCGCTGCCCGGCAACATCCGCTCGCGGCGGTTCCGATTCAATCACTCGGCACCCAGCAAGATTGAGACCTTCACCGTCGAGGAGGTGCGCGGCCTGCTCCGAACGGCTGGCGACATGTCCGAACGGACGAAGCTCTACCTGCTTCTAATGCTTAACTGCGGCATGTACCAGAACGACATCGCGGAGCTGAGGGCAGACGAGGTGAACTGGAAGCAACGGACACTCACCCGTGCCCGGAGCAAGACGCGGGAGCGCAACGGCCCGGTGGTCACCTACAAGCTCTGGCCGGAGACCTATGCCCTGCTGAATCGGCACAAGGCCAACGGCGATTTGGTACTGACCACCGACGAAGGCAAGCCGCTGGTGCGATACTGGCTGGAAGACGGGAAAATGCGCCGATACGACGCCATTCAATCGGCGTGGTCCAGGGTGGCGGGAAAGATGGGGCAGTCGAAGATCCGCCTAGGCATGAAGCACCTGAGGAAGACCTCGGCCACGATCTTAGGTCAGCATCCACACTTCAAATTTTATGCGAATCATTTCCTCGCCGACTCACCCAAGTCGATCGCTGACAAGCACTACGTAGTCGCGAGCGACGCCGAGTTTTTCCTGGCGCTGGACTGGCTACGGGGCGAGATTCTTGGGACTTGAGAGACGCTTGCCCTCTATGCAAGAGCGACGAGAGCTGTCGTTGTGGTGCCGGGATACGATGACAAGACAAAACCGGACGAGTGGAATTGCTGCTTATGTGCTCTCAACCGCCACTAATCCAATCTGCCAACTACAAAAACTCATATTGTGAATCTTCACTGATTTGGATCGTTTTGCAGATGTAGCAGTCTGATTGTCTGTTAATCTCAAATCCGAATGAGCCCCTCACGTAAGCTCTCCCCTTTGATGGAGGAGGTGCCTCAGTTCGGGTCCTTGTCGAGGAACGATCGGCGAATTCGATTCCCGCTTGATCAGCTCCAGTGAGTTGTGGGCGAGCCTTTCAGTAGGCTGCGCCTCCCTGTGTGCGGTGGGCATGATCGAGCTGGAGAATATCGGCCGTGTTTCTGCTGGGAAGTGCGGACATTCGAGTGGGCGCACCACGATCTATTTGTCCGGAACCGTAGCGGAATGCCGCAAGCCGCCCTTCCAGAGCCTCCTCAATCAAGAGACACAGGACCAGCCTGGCGATATCCTGAGCGCCCAGGTCCATGAAGGCGTCGAAGTTATCCGGCTGACCATGTTGCACGTCACAACTCCGGCTCGCGGCCTGGCTTCTTCTCGATCTCCACACGCGCTGCCCGATAGAACTCGGTGAGCGCTTCGTTGACTTCTTCTTGCCGGAGCAGCGGCTTGATGATCTCCGTGCAACGGATGGCGATCCGAACGCAGAGGTTATGGACCGCCGGGTCGGCTGACTGGCATTCGATGAACATGGTCCCCGCCTCGAAATCGGGCGGGTTTGCGGTCCCCGCCCCAAGAAGCCTCCCGGCCCAACGGGCCAGGAGGACGCCGAGTTGCATCTGCCCGATCGTCTTCGGTGAAATCGAGCGAACGAACGGCAGCACGTTGATTGACTTCATGGCCGGCGTGCCTTCCCCGCCCGGCCGATCAGCGCCTTGGCGAGTTCCGCCGCGGCATGCGGGTGCTTGACCGCGAGATAGACTCCGCCGGCCGGAATCCCGACGAGCAGGATGAGCAGCGTCCAGAGCAAGCTGGAAAGCACGTGCGCTGACTCCTGGACGACTGGCTTCGCGACGTTCTCGGCAACGCTGCCGACGAGTTGGACGCCACCGTTGAGGAACGGCTCGGGGTTCGCCAGGAAGGCGGTCAGCGTCGTGCCCACCGCCAACGCGCCCTTGTTTCGCCAGATGAAGTCCATCGCGGTGTCGCCGTGACGCGCGATCACCTCCATGAGCTCGGGCGTGTGGCCCAGAGACGCCAGGTCGCCGCCCTTGGCCATCATCGCGAGCCTACGACCGCCCTGCGGACCGATCGATCCCAGGGCCTTGACGGCGGGAGCACCGAATTCCTCGAGAACCGGCTCGGCGAGCCCCTTGTGTTTGACGAGCACGTCGGCCGCATCGTCACCAAAGCGCGAGAGCAGGCTCAGGCCTTGGGGACGCTCCAGGACCC
>JBGSYY010000631.1:0-2170 GCA_041750675.1 Isosphaeraceae bacterium
AATCCAGCCAAACGCGCGTCATTCCCGCGCACGCGGGAATCCAGCCAAACGCGCGTCATTCCCGCGCACGCGGGAATCCAGCCAAACGCGCGTCATTCCCGCGCACGCGGGAATCCAGGCAGCGAAGCCTCCGCTACCCGCACTCCTCGCATTCGCGAACGAGCACAAACATTTCCCACGCTCCAACCGCCTCCGCACGCCTCCCATCCAGGAAGCCCGACGCCCCAACATCATTTTTCCGACTTTTCCCGAGCATCGCCCCAAGTCTTCCCTTACGATCCACGTTCCACGACGGAAACTCTCCCGATCGAGAACCACTCACCACGTCCCCACAATCAGGATGTTCAACGATGCTAGCTCGTCACGGCGGTCGACTGCGGCACATCCTCCTCCTCACCACTCTCGCGCTTCCCTGCCTAGCCGCAGGCCGCATCGCCGTCGCACAAAACCCCGACGACACCCTCCCCCGCACCATCCCCACCGAAAACCTCATCGTCTACGTCGAATGGTCCGGCCTCGACGCCCATCCCGACGCCTGGAAAAAAACCGCCACCGCCCGCCTCCTCGCCGAGACCAAGCTCGGCTCCGCCCTCCAATCACTCCTCAAACAAACCCTCGACCTCGCCAACTCCCAGATCCCCGACGAAGCCCTCCCCATCAACCGCCCCTCCACCGCCCAGGTTCAAAGCTTTCTCGATGAACTCCTCAACCACGGCCTGATTCTCGCCGTCAGCGGCCGCCCCAAGGAAGACCCCCAACCACGCGTCACCCTCGTCGTCCGCAAGCCCTCGAAAGAACTTCGCAACCTCCTCGAACAACTCGTCACCCAGGGTCGCCAGCCCGAAGCCGTCGAACTCGCCGGCCGCCCCATGAAACGTCTCGAAGGAAACCAGCCGATCTACTGGTGGACCGAAGCCAACGACCTCGTCCTCCACATCGCCGCCAGCCCGGACGACCAGGCCTTCGTCGCCCGTCTCACCGCCCAAGAACCCGGCCCCGTAAACGAGACTCGCCAATCGCTCGCACGTCTCGAAAACGGCTTCCAGCCCGTCCTTCTCGGCTGGCTCGACATGACCCCGCTGGTCGCCGAACTCCCCCCCGACGCCGCCCGCCTCGGCCTCACCAACCTCGGCAAAATCGACTTCCGTTGGGGCTTCGAAGGCGAAGCACTCCGCTCCATCCTCCGCGTCGACGTAAACGGCGAGCGCCAGGGCCTCCTCGCCCTCATGGATCAGCCCTCCTTCGCCACGCGCGACGCCCTCAAAATCGTCCCCCCCGACGCCACCGACTTCACCCTCATGTCGATCGACGCCGCCCGCACCTTCGACCAGATCATCGCCCTCGCCAGGATCGCCAATCCCCAGAACCCCGACTCCATCGACGCCGACATCGCTCAGATCAACGCGCAACTCGGCCTCAATCTCCGCGACGATCTCCTCGCCCGCGTTGGCCCCTTGATGATGCTCCAGATCGCCAGCGGCGAGCCGGTGGCCCTGCCCGGAATGCCCCTCTCCGCCGTCGTCATCCCCAAGATCGTGATGACCGCCGAAGTCCGTGAGCCAGTCGCCCTCCGCCAGTCCCTCGACCGCCTCATGCCCCTGCTCGAAGCCGCTCTCGCCCAGTCCAACGGCCCCCCCGCAACCATGCGGAAGGTCGACGGCGGCTACACCCTCGTCCTGCCCCCGGGCGTGCTTCCCCCGGCCCTGGATCTCTCGCCCACCCTGCTCATCGGCAAAAACACCATGTCCTTCGCAACCAATGCCGACGATGCCCGCAAGGCTCTCGATACCCTCGACACCGGCCAAAGCGGCTGGAAAGCCAGCGGCAAGTACGCCAACGCCCTCGCCACCCTTCCCGACCGCGCCATCATGATGGGCGTCGCCGACCCCAGCGCGACCGTGCCCGACCTCATCGCCGGCCTCCCCCAAATTCTCACCGTCTTGGACACCGCAATCGGAGCCGCCCGCACCGCCGAGGCCCGCAATCCCGGCCAGAACGTGAAGCCCCTCACCCTCCCCTCGCTCCAGCCCGACGAAGTCCCCACCGCCGATGAAGTCCGCCCTTATCTCTTCCCCGCCGCCTGGACCCTCAGCGTCGACGACCACGGCCTCCGCTACGACTCCCGCGAAAGCGTCCCCGGCCTCACCTCACCCGCCGTCGGCGGCGTCGC
>JBGSYY010000632.1:0-9996 GCA_041750675.1 Isosphaeraceae bacterium
GGAATCGGATCGCCATCGCCGCCGAAACACCGGCCGACCGGCCCGGGCGGGTGCGGCTGCATGTTTCTTACCACGGGGCGGCCGCGCCGCTGGAACCGGCAGGACCCGCACCGACGCAGGGCGAGTTGTTCGAGATCGACGAGCCGATCGAAGCTGCCGAGGGCGTGGAGACGCTCGCCGCGATCAACGGCCGCTCGGTGCTGGTTCGTGTCGGTTGGAATGATGCGCCTGGCCCGATTGGTCCGTTGGCGTTGACCACGCTCTCCGGCGGCTCCGATGCCGAGGGCCTCACGCCCGCCGATTTCGACGGCGTAGCGCCCGGGGCATCGATCCCTGGCGCTCCCTTCGACGACCCGGTCTACACCCAGGGAACGGGCCTGGCGGGACTGGCGGCGCGTGAGGACGTCATGCAGATCGTCGCTCCCGATCAGGCGGTGCTGGGCGACCACCTGACACAGCGGCTGATTGGCCATTGCGAGAGCCTGGGCGATCGGTTCGCCGTGCTGGCACTGGATCGAGGCGAGCCGGACCCAAACACCCTGAACGCGGCGATGGACTCGGCGTTCGGAGCGATTTACTGGCCATGGATCTCGATCACTGATCCGCGCGGCGGCGGTACGATCACGGTACCGCCGGTGGGGCAGATCGCGGGGATCTATGCCCGGACCGACACCACGCGCGGCGTTCAGGCGGCCCCGGCGAATGAGCTGATTGCCGGGGCTCTTGGGCTGGACATCTCGACCAATCGCTTGATGCAGGAACGGCTGGGGCTGCGCGGAATCAATCTCTTGCGCGATTTCCGACCGTGGGGCCGCGGGCCATTGGTCTGGGGCGCTTCGACGATGTCGAGCGATCGCGAATGGAAGTCGATCCCGGTGCGACGGCTGATGCTGTTTCTGGAACGGTCGATTGAGCGGGGAACGCGCTGGGCGGCATTTGAGCCCAACGAGGAGCCGACCTGGGCTCTCGTGCGTCGCCAGGTTGAGAGTTTTCTCCTCGATCACGCCTGGCGCACGGGCGTGCTCACGGGTGCGCGGCCCCAGGATGCCTTTTTCGTGCGCTGCGACCGCACGACGATGAGCCAGGACGACATCGACGCGGGCCGGCTCGTCTGCCTGGTCGGCGTCGCACCCGCGCGCCCGGCCGAGTTTGTCATCTTTCGGATCAGCCACGGCGCAGCACCGACGCAATGACACGTGAATGAGTAATAACCACAAGGGTACATCGATGACGCATCGTCTGGGAATCACTGGTTCGATGGCGGCCGCCGTGTTGGTCTGTGCGGCGTCGGGATGGATTCAAGCTCCGTCGGTGAAGCCCGCGACGCCGGCCGAGGCGGCGCAGGTGCTGGATCAGAGAGCGTTGCCGTTGCTCGGGGGCGACGCTGCTCAGGAGGTCTCGCGAACACTCGCTCAGCTCTCATACGAGACCAAGGCCGGCGTGAAGATGGCCTTTGACCACCACCAGCAGGCCCTGCAAGCCGCGAAGTGGGTTGAGCTGGACGGTACTCAGGTGACCGATGACTACGCCAGCGCCGTCTTCACAAATGGTCCGTACCGTCTCTCTCTATCTGTCACGCCTTCGTACGACCCTTCAAAGAAGGGAGTAGTGAACATTCGCGTGATCCAGCATGGCAACATCGATACGTCGGCACTGCCCGTCCCCGCCGGAGCGAAGCCCTTCTACAAGACCAATGTCGACACCGCGTATCTGGCGGAAGGGGCCGTCGAGGACACGCGAGCACAGGTCCGCGCACTCTTGCTCCAGGCAGGCTGGGAACCGTATGGATCGGCTGGCGACGTCGAGGATTTCAAGCAGAATGCCGTCAAACTATCGGCCCGCGTGGCGGAAGCGCCGGCGCAAGCCGGCAAGACCCTGATCAACTACGCCACCGTGCTGATGTCGGCCGATTTGCCCACCCCGGCCGACGCTCTACGGATGCAGTACTCGGAAACTCCCACGCAGATATCGGTCGATCTTAAGGGATCACTCGCCGATGCCGCGGCCACCTACCGCAAGGCACTTGGTGAACGCGGCTGGAAGCCAACCACCGAGCAACCGATCCAGGAACGGTTTGAACAATTCTGGATCTTTCGGAATCCGAGCAAGGACTACATCGAGATAAAGCTCCGCGATGTGGACGGGATCGCGCGGTTGCTAATCCGCTACCGGACGAATGCGGAGCTGGAGGAGCAGGAGCAAAAGCAACCTCGTTGAGCAGCTCTCAGCGCGGGCTGGAACCAGCGTTGACGTTGGCCGGATCAGCATGTATCGTAGATACCATCAGCTCGCGAATGGGGCTGGTGACGATTTTCGCAAGGGCCAAGGCGGCCCCGGCGTGTGACGTACTCGAGACGTCGCGCGGCGGGGCTTTTTGTGTTTCACTTCTCACTTTCTCCCGGTGGTGCCAACCGGGGTCGAGGGCTGCCCCCGATGAGTTTCAGTGGACTTGATGCCTTCGACACCACGATCCACACCACCAACGCGTGGCTCCATGAGATCATGGACGAACTCGAGATGAAGGACCGCCGCCGCGCTTATCAGGCGCTTCGGGTCGTGCTTCATGCCGTGCGTGACCGCCTCACCGTCGGCGAGGCGGCCGACCTCGGCGCACAGTTTCCCCTGCTGGTGCGCGGTCTGTTTTACGAAGGCTGGCAGCCCGACGAATGCCCCAATCGGAGACGACGGCTCCGCGAGTTTCTGGAGCCCATCGAACTCGCGTTCCGCGATCGATCCGGCCTTGAGCCGGAGCGGATCGTGCTCTCCGTGATCAAGGTGATGGACGACCATCTGGCGCCGGGGGCGATCGACGACGTGGTCCGGGTCCTGCCCGAGGAATTACGCTCCTGCTGGACCGCCGGACTTCGCGCCTGACGCAGAATCGGCCCCCGCCGATTTGAGCATCAGCAGAAGCATGACCATCGGCGTTCGCGCACGTACCGCGTGCCGCAGCCGCGCAGGCATGTGCGCGAAGGAGCCAGCCTGGATTTCGTGTTCGTCCGTACCCAGCGTCAGCGTTCCCTCACCCTTTACGATCTGGATGACCGCCGGCACCGACGCCGTGTGCTCCGAAAGCTCTTGACCGGCGCTGAAGCCGAACAGCACGACCTTGAGATGATCGTCTTGATGGATCGTACGGCTCAAAATGCCATCTTCGGGCGGCACGGCTTCGCTGGCCAGATCGAGCAAAAACGTGGTGTCGGTGGCCATGATCGGGTCTTTCCGTTAAGCCAAAATCGCGCGGTTGGCCGGGAGAGGCGCGTTCGCGGTTCCGCTTCATTCTGCGATAACCGTTGGTCGCGATCCAGACCCCGCGACGATCGAGCCGCCCCTGCCGGGAAACACCCATGAGGACGCTCTGATGAAGCGCATACTGTTCGCGTCCGTCTTGATTCTGGTTTGGAGAGCACCGGGCATCGCCGGCGACCACGATAACCGCCCCGCCGATGAAGCCGCCATACGCACGCTGATCGGTCGAATGATCGACGCCTGGGGTCAAGGCGATGGCGACGCCTTCG
Organism: Isosphaeraceae bacterium; assembly: GCA_041750675.1. Classification (GTDB taxonomy): domain Bacteria; phylum Planctomycetota; class Planctomycetia; order Isosphaerales; family Isosphaeraceae; genus BPJS01. Next base: position 3,519 of record JBGSYY010000632.1, read on the forward strand.
CCGCCGTGTTCGAGCCGGACGCCGACTATGTCTCGTTCGGCGGCATGCACATGGAGGGGCGCGACACAATTGCGCAAATGCACCAACATCTGTTCAAAGGATCGCTCTCGGGAACGCATCTGGAGTTGAACCTGAGCAAGCTGCGATTTCTTGGCCCCGAGGTTGCGCTTGCGCTTCTGGAAGGTGGCTTCATCGATGCCGGACAGGTCGCGTTGAGCGATCCCCGGCGCACCCTGCAAACGGCCGTGTTCCACAAGCGCAACGGCATCTGGCGGATCGCCGCCGTGCAGGTCACGCGGAGTCAATCCGCTCCGACTCCGGCCAATCCCCGCGATTGAGCCGTGCCGTCGCACTTGGCTCACTCGAACCGCAGATGCTTCACCGATTCGCCCCGCGCGCGCAGCTCGCACAGGGCATCGATGCCGATATTGAGATGTGGTTGCACGAAGCGGTCGGAGACGGCGCGGTCGCTCCGCGCTGTCTTGACCCCTTCGGGCGTCATCGGGCTGTCCGAGATCAGCAAAAGCGCCCCTTTGGGAATCCGGTTGGCGAAGCCGACGATGAAAATGGTGGCCGTCTCCATGTCGATCGCCTGAGCGCGGATCTTCGTGAGGTAGCGCTTGAGCGCCTCGTCGTGTTCCCAGACCCGCCGGTTGGTGGTGTAGACTGTGCCTGTCCAGTAATCGCATCCATGTTTGACGATCATGGCCGACACCGCTTTTTGCAGTCGAAACGAGGGCAGGGCGGGGATCTCGGGCGGCATGTAGTCGTTCGAGGTTCCCTCGGCGCGAATCGCGGCGATCGGTAGGACAAAGTCGCCCACCTTGGTCTTCTTCAGGCCGCCGCACTTCCCCAGGAACAAGACGGCCTTGGGCGTGATCGCCGAGAGCAGGTCCATCACCGTCGCCGCCATGGCGCTGCCCATACCGAAATTGAGGATCGTCAGGCCGTCGGCCGTGGCCGATTGCATGGGATGATCGCGCCCGATCACCTCGACCCCGAACCGCTCGGCAAACAGCTCCACGTAATGCACGAAGTTGGTGAGCAGAATGTATTCGCCAAACCCATCGAGCGGCCGGCCAGTATAACGCGGCAGCCAGTTCTTGACGATCTCGGCCTTGGTTTTCAAGATCCTTGGACTCCGATATCGCGGTGCCGACTGAGAGGTTCTTTGGGCGAACGGCTGTTGACAGGCACTCTCACCCAGATCCACACTACTTCCGTTGATGAGACGGACATGCCAAGGGGAGACAAGACAATGGTGAGAGGCATTCCCGTGGCGATCTGTCTTTTGATCGGCTTCGGATGTTCGGATCAGAGCAAGATCGACCCCAATTCACCCTTCGATAAGTATGGCGGGGAGAAGACGGCCAAGGCCACATCCTTGAAGAGCTTCGAGTTATTGGAACCGACCGACGGGTCCACGTTTTCGCCCGGTGTTCCCATTCGTTGCATCCTCAGCGTCGAGCCTGCCGTCGGCGAGTCGCTTCCGACGTTGCTTCATGTGACTCTTTGGGACGTCGGCGACCGCGGTAAGTTACACACCGAATATCCTATCGCCTCCGAAAATCCGGGTGACGCGTCTTATCAGTACGTCGCCGTCCTCACCGCGCCGGAACGACCGGGAACCTATCGGATTTATGCCGACGGGACGGACTATGTAAAACCCGACGGTCGTGCCGATGTGTTGCCAACGGATGTGGTGGTGGCCGAGGACGAAATCCACATCAAGGTGGTGAAACCGTGACCCATCCTTCCACTAGGAGAAAATACCGAGCCGCCCGACGCGCCTTCACGCTCGTGGAACTCGTCGTGACGATCTCGATTCTCGGTCTATTGATCGCACTGTTGCTGCCCGCCATCCAAAGTGCGCGGGAATCCGCTCGGGCGACGCAATGCCGCAACAATCTGCATCAGTTCGGCGTGGCTCTCAACGAGTTCCAATCGATCCGAGGACGATTTCCTTCGGGTCGCGGTTTTTCCCTCCACGTCAAGCTTCTCCAGGCCCTCGACTCGGGAGTTCTGTATAATAGCGTAAACCTAAGTTCAATTCCCTGGGACACGGGCCCGGACACCCCGAATCACACCGCGCTTTCGCACCGCCCCTCTATGTTCCTCTGTCCCTCCACGGATTTCGCGGACCTGGAAACGGGAAGCGCGACGAGCTACGTGGGCTGCGCCGGGGTGGGGTTCGACAAGTACGGGCACAATGACAACGGGCTGTTCTCAGGCGCGGGAATCGCTCCGACCCGGATCACCGACGGCCTGGCCCACACGACGGCGATCTCGGAGTGGGTTCTGGCCGACCCCGCGTCCGACCCTCGCGGAGGCGTTTTCAAGACCCCCAACCTCCTGATCGATTCCAAGGACTTCGACCGGTTCGCCCAGGAGTGCCGTTCTTCAGCGGATCGGGGCGGGTCGATTGGAGTCAACCCGAAAGACTCGTCCTGGTTGATGGGCGATTTCGGCCATACCCTCTTCAATCTTACACTGAATATCGGCGGATTGAACTGCACCAATCAAGGCTTTGTGCAGCAAGGCGCGTGGTCGGCCGGAAGTCAGCATCCCGGTGGAGCCAACACCTTGTTCGTGGATGGACACGTCCAGTTCATCAAGAATACGACCTCAGTCTCCATCTGGCGTTCCCTAGGAACGCGGAGTGGTGCCGAGGTCATTGACGATTCTTTTTGACAAGGGAGGCATTTCATCGCCTGATGTGTTGATGCGTCCCCGTCGTCCCTCGCTCCCTCTGATGGATTTGGATCATGCTTCGTAAACTCGACTGGTCCAGGCGAATTATCAAGGCCGTCGCCTTGATTTCAATGGTTGTATTTGGTCTCGGGAATGCGGCTAGCGTGGCAGCCGCCGATTCGATCACGATCACACAACCGACGGAGAATCAAAGCTACGCCTCGGAAACCAACCTGTTGGTCGAAGGTGCGTTTATTGGTAACCACGCTCATGTCCAGCTTGGTCACTATGAAGATACGGATGGAGACGGGCAAGTCGACGACTTCGTGGTTGATCATACCTCCGTCGCCCTCGGTCACAGTGGGTATGGGAATGGGTACTCCTATCGGTTTACCCTGCCGGCCGTGCCTACTGGAACCTCGGTTCCCTACTATGTCAAAGCTATGACACACAATCAAAACCACCAGCAGACCGCCTACAAAGTGATCAAGATCTACATATACACGAGTGGGCCTGGCGGGTAAGTGAGGTCGTTTCCTAACTTTCTGACAAGCGTCGGCAGTTTCCAGCGAGCCCCGCGCGAGCCCTCGATCTCAAAAAGTCTCCGAGGCTCTGAATAGTCGTCCGACTAGCTATGAAACAGCCTCGAGTTCTATGCCATGAATTCAAGGTCGCCTTTTTTCGTCATGTCGACAAAGAACATAACGCGTTGGCCCAGTGAGCGGGCCTAATCCTCCAAAACATGACCTCTCGAAAGGAGCAGCCGATAGACCTCTCCGGCCTCGCGCGACAAACTGGACGCCGGCCACTCGTTCAACCGGAGGCTCGGATGGAATGACGGAAACCTCAATCGCACGCCGTCACGCATTGGGACGCATGCTCGGCTTCACCCTGGCGGCCTCGGCGTTCTCGAGCTGGAAACGACCGACCCGCGCATTGAGCCGCCGCCTCTATGTCGCCGCGCCCGGCATCCGCAACTATCTCGAATACGGCGGCCACGGTCTGCTCGTCTTCGACGTCGACGCCGGCCACCGCTTCCTCAAGCGCATTCCCCTCAAGGGCCTGGGGCCGGATGGCGCTCCGCTCAACGTCAAGGGCATCTGCGCCAACGCCAAGACCGGCCGCGTTTACGTCAGCACAACCCGCCAGCTTCAGTGCCTCGACCTCACGACCGACGAGTTCCTCTGGGAACAGACTTACGACGCCGGCTGCGACCGCATGTCGATGACCCCCGACGGGCGCACCATCTACATGCCCTCGTTCGAGGGCGATACCTGGAACGTGGTCGACGGCCACGACGGCCGCGTCATCGCCGTCATCGAGCCAAAATCCGGTGCACACAACACGGTCGTCGGCCTCGACGGCACGGAAGCCTATCTCGCCGGCCTCCGCTCGCCGCATCTCGGTGTCGTCGATACCACGACCAACACCATCGCGCGCACCGTCGGCCCATTCTCGGCGGCCATCCGGCCCTTCACCGTGAATGGAAAACAAACGCGCATTTATGCGAATATCAATGAACTGCTCGGCTTCGAGATCGGCGACCTCAAATCTGGCAAGCTGCTGCACCGGGTCGAAGTACCCCATCACCCGAAAGGCCCCGTCAAACGCCACGGCTGCCCCAGCCACGGCATCGGCCTGACGCCCGACGAGCGCGAACTCTGGGTCTGCGACGCGCACAATCAAAAGCTTCACGTCTTCGATGCCACGAAGGAGCCGCCGTCGTATCGTGAATCCATTCCGCTCAAGGACGAGCCAGGCTGGATCACCTTCAGCCTCGACGGCACCCGCGCCTATCCCTCGACCGGCGATGTCATCGACGTCGCCACCCATAAGAAGATCACCGAACTTAAGGACGAAACCGGCGTGGCCGTGCAAAGTGAGAAGCTCTTGGAAGTGGAGTTTGTCGCCGATCGACCCCAACGCGCCGGCGACCAGTTCGGCCTCGGTCGAGTCGGTGCTCCCGCCGACACGGTGCCGACCCCATGACCCACGATCTCGACACGCCCGCCCCAGACAAGGGTGACCTGATCGCCGCTCCACCCGCGCCACTGCCCTCTCGCCTCGCGTCGATCGACGCCTATCGCGGCCTCGTCATGTTCCTGATGCTGGCCGAGGCGCTCCACCTGTGCGGGGTCGCGGAGAACTTCCCCGATAGCCCGATCTGGCAATCGCTGTGCCTCAACCAGAGCCATGTCGAGTGGATCGGCTGCACCCTCCACGACCTGATTCAGCCCTCGTTCTCGTTCCTGGTCGGCACGGCCATGGCCTTCTCTCTGGCCAAACGGGCCCAGCACGGCCAGTCGCGAACGCGGCTATTCGGCCACGCTCTCTGGCGCTCGCTCGTGCTGATCTTTCTCGGCATCTTTCTGCGATCGATGAACTCAGAGCATACCAATTATACATTTGAAGATACCCTGACGCAGATCGGTCTCGGCTATCCCTTCCTGTTCCTGCTCGGCCTCCGCCCGCGCCGCGATCAGTGGATCGCTCTGGTCGTGATCCTCATCGGTATCTGGGCCGCGTTTGCGCTCTATCCATTGCCCGATGCGTCATTGGATTATGCGTCCGTGGGCGTCTCGCCCGACTGGCTCCGCGACCACGGCCTCACCGGATTCGCCGCCCACTGGCAGAAGAACACCAACCTCGCCTGGGCCGCCGATCGTTGGTTTCTCAACCTTTTTCCCCGCGAAACCCCGTTCAGTCACAACGGCGGCGGCTATGCCACGCTCAGCTTCATCCCCACGCTGGGCACCATGATCCTCGGCCTGATCGCCGGCGGCTGGCTCCGCGACGATCAGCTCACCTCCAAGGCTCGGCTCGGCCGGTTGGTGCTGGCCGGTGTCGCCGGTCTGGCGATTGGCTGGGGCCTGGGCGCGCTCGGCGTCTGCCCGGTCGTCAAGCGCATCTGGACCCCAAGCTGGACCCTCTTCAGCGGCGGCTGGTGCTTCCTCATCCTCGCCGCGTTCCACGCCGTCGTCGATATGGGCGGACTACGCGCCTGGACCTATCCGCTCCGCGTCATCGGCGCAAACTCAATCGCCGCGTATCTGATGAGCTGGCTGTTCGAGGGCTTCATCGGCGGGAATCTCGAGCGCCACCTGGGCACGGACGCTTTCCGCGTCTTCGGCACAGCCTATGAGCCGCTCGTCCACGGCGCGGCCGTCCTTCTCGTCTTCTGGCTCATCCTCTGGTGGATGAATCGCAACAAGATCTATTTGAAGATATGAAAGGGTCGTAAGAAATGATTTGCGTTGCCGTCGCCTACCGCATTGTGGAAGGCAAGGAGTCCGAGGCCCTGGCCATGTTCCGCGAGCTGGCCGAGGCCACCCGCCGCGAGCCGGGCTGCCGGCTCTATCTGCTCCACCGCGCCGCGAGCGACCCCCGCACCTTCTTCCTCTACGAGCAATACGACGACCAGGCCGCACTCGACGCCCACCGGGCGACCGAGCATTTCGAGCGCCTCGCCAAGAACGGCCTGTGGCCGATCACCGAGGATCGCAATCCGGTCGTCGGTAGTCTGCTCGAGTTCTAAAAGCCGCCTCGCAGATTCGGTAGAGCCCAACTCAGATATCCCTTACACCACAAACGCCAGCTTCCGCCGATACTCCGACGCGATCTCCGAATCCGATCCCAGCACGTTGAACACCATCAGCATCAGCTTCCTCGCGTCCTCGCCCAGGCCCTTGCGATCGCGCTCCACCAGATCGAGCGCGATCTCCAGCGCCTCGACATGCCGCCCTGTCGCCGCCAGCGCCTCGGCCCAGCGAAATCGCGCGGCGAGATC
>JBGSYY010000633.1:0-22756 GCA_041750675.1 Isosphaeraceae bacterium
AGCTCGATCAGGCGCTCGACCAGGCCCGCCGCGAAGCCCAAACCGCATTCGGATCCGCCGCGGTGTTCCTGGAGAAATTCATTCGGTCGGCGAAGCATATCGAGGTCCAGATCCTCGGCGATCGCCACGGCAACCTGATCCATCTGTTCGAACGTGATTGCTCGATTCAGCGTCGGCACCAGAAAGTGATCGAGATTGCACCGGCCGTCGGGCTCGATCCCGCGCTTCGCGACGCCATCTGCGATGCCGCCGTCGCCATTGGACGACATGTCCGATACGACAACGCCGGCACCGTGGAATTCCTTGTCGACGCCGAGACCGGCAAGTTTTTCTTCATCGAGGTGAACCCACGGATTCAGGTCGAGCATACCGTGACCGAGATGGTCACGGGCGTCGATCTGGTCAAATCCCAAATCCTCATCGCCGGCGGGCTGCCGCTCTCCGATCCCGATATCGGCCTGCCCGACCAGTCCGCGGTTCAGGCCGCCGGCCTCGCCTTCCAGTGCCGGATCACAACCGAAGACCCCGAGAGCAAGTTCACACCGGATTACGGCCGCATCACCCACTATCGTTCGCCCGGCGGCCTGGGCATCCGTCTGGATGGCGGAACAGCCATGACGGGCGCAATCGTCACACCCTTTTACGACAGCCTGCTTGTCAAGGTCTCCGCCTCCGCCCGCCGATTTGACCATGCGGTCGACCGCATGGAGCGGGCGCTGCAAGAGTTTCGGGTCCGCGGCGTCAAAACGAATATTCCGTTCTTACTGAATGTCATCAGCCACCCCAAATTCCGTGCCGGCGAATGCACGACCCATTTCATCGACGACACCCCCGATCTGTTCCGCTTCACACGCCGCCAGGATCGCGCCACTCGGCTTCTCACCTACCTGGCCGATGTCACCATTAACGGCTTCCCCAGTGTTCCGCGCAATCGTCCCCCCGCGCTGGCCGGTGTCGGAGAGCCGACCCCGCCCGCCTGCGACCTCACCGCGCCTCCCCCGCCCGGCACCCGGGACACCCTCAAGAAGCTCGGCCCGGAAGAGTTTGTCGCCTGGATTCGCCAGCAAAAATCGCTGCTGCTGACCGACACCACGTTTCGCGACGCTCATCAGTCGCTGCTCGCGACACGGCTGCGAACCCGCGACATGGTGCGCGTCGCCGATGCCTATTCACGCCTGGTCCCGAACCTGTTCTCCATCGAGATGTGGGGCGGGGCCACGTTCGACACCAGCATGCGTTTTCTGAGAGAGGATCCCTGGGAACGGCTCACCATGCTTCGTGAGCGGATCCCCAACATTCTCTTTCAAATGCTCCTCCGAGGCGCGAACGCCGTCGGCTACACCAGCTATCCCGACAACGTCGTCAAGGCCTTCGTCCGCGAGGCCGCCCAGTCCGGCATCGACCTTTTCCGCGTCTTCGACTCACTCAACTGGGTTCCCAACATGGCCCCTGCTCTGGCCGCCGTTCGCGAGGCCGGGGCCTTGTGTGAAGCCGCCATTTGCTACTCCGGCGACATTCTCGACCCGGCCCGCCCCAAATACGGTCTCAAATACTACGTGAGCATGGCCCGCGAGCTGGAAAAGCAGGGCGCTCACCTCATCGCCATCAAGGACATGGCCGGTCTCTGCAAGCCCTACTCCGCCGAACTGCTGGTCAAAACGCTTCGCGAAGAAGTTGGCATCCCGATCCACTTCCATACCCACGACATCGGCGGAGCGCAGGCCGGAAGTATCCTCAAGGGTGCTGAGGTCGGCCTGGAGATCGCCGACGGTGCGATCGCCAGCATGTCGGCCCTCACCAGCCAACCGAGCCTGAATGCCGTTGTCGAAAGCCTGCGGCACACCCCACGCGAAACCGGGATCGACCCCGCCGCGCTGCTCAGCCTCAGCCGCTACTGGGAGGCAGTGCGCAGACAATACGCTGCCTTCGAGTCGGGCCTCCAGGCTCCATCGGCCGAGCTATACGCCTATGAGATGCCCGGCGGACAGTTCACGAACCTCTATCAGCAAGCCCGGGGCCTGGGGTTGGAAGCTCGCTGGGTCGAGGTCTGTGAAACGTATGCCCAGGTCAACATGCTCTTTGGCGATATCGTGAAAGTCACGCCATCGTCGAAGGTCGTTGGCGACATGGCCCTTTTCATGGTCGCCAACAACTTACAGCCCGACGATCTGTTCGAACCCGACCGGGAACTGGCCTTTCCCGAGAGCGTCGTCGAATTCATGGAAGGCCGCCTGGGGCACCCGCCCGGCGGTTTTCCGGAGGTGATCCAAAGGCGAATACTCCGGGGCCGTCCTCCGCTTACCGAACGGCCGGGCGCATTGCTTCCCCCGATCGACCTCGCCGAGACCGGCAAGGCCGTCGAGGCCCTGACCGACGCCCCGGCCAACGATCGCGACATCCTCAGCTACCTCATGTATCCCCGCGTGTTTCCCGAACTTGCCACTCATCTCCGAGCGTATGGCGACACCTCCGTCTTACCCACCATGCTCTTCTTTTACGGAGCCGAGCTGGGTGTTGAGCATCTGCTCGAGATTGAGCCGGGCAAGACCCTGATCGTCAAGCTGCTGACCGTCGGTGAGCCGCACCTTGACGGCAAGAGAACCGTGTTCTTCGAACTGAATGGCCAGCCCCGCGAGATCACCATCCCGGATCGCTCGTTGGCCTCGTCGGTGCGCGAAGTTCCCAAGGCCGATCCCGCCGACCCCAACCAGATCCCCGCTCCCCTGCCCGGCCTCGTCGTGGGCGTCGGCGTCAAGCCCGGCGATCCTGTCCGCAAGGGCCAGAAACTCCTGTCGCTTGAAGCGATGAAGATGGAAACGACCATTTACGCCGAACGCCCCGGCCGCGTGGCCGAGGTCCTCGTCCAAGTCGGCCAGCAGGTCGAGACCGGTGAGCTTCTTCTCCGTCTGGAATGACGGAAGCACTTTCAATTGATGTGGGCAGGGCCGCCCCTCGGAACTCTTCCCCGCTCGTGGGGAGGGTTTTGGTGATGGGGGCAGAATATCCAACCACCAAACGTCCTGAACCTGTTATCGGACCCATTCCGGGCGCGGATGCGGCATGCCAGATCACCAAAGCGTCAGGCATGTTCCCAACGGCCCGCCAGACAGATCATCGTCGCCGCTTGACCTGACCTTTGAATCGGGTCGGATCATCGTCCTTGATGAGGTGGATTCGACCAACGACGAGGCCCGCCGACGCCTCGTTTCGAACGTACGGCCCGCGCCGCCCTTTAGCATTTTGGCGCGACGCCAGACCGCGGGCCGGGGCCGGGGCCGGAACACCTGGTACTCGGACGAGGGCAGTCTGATCGCCACGACCGCCTTCGATCCGCGCTCTGTCGGCCTTCGGCCTGAGCACGAGCCTCGCCTCGCCCTCGCGTTTGCCGCGTGCCTGCTGCGGCGAATTGAGGAGAAGTTCGGGGCGGAACTCGGCACGAACCGCCTGGGAATTCGGTGGCCCAACGATCTGGAGTCGGGCGGCCGTAAATTCGGCGGGATTCTGCCCGAACGAGTCGACCTCGAAGGCGGTCACGTCATCCTCTTCGGCGTGGGCCTCAACCTCACCACGAATCTCGACCAAGCCCCGCGCGAGGTTCACCGCCTCGCCACGACACTCGATTCGCTGACCTCCTACCGAGTTCCGGAACCATTGCTTCGCTTGGCTGTCGACACGCATCCCGCACTCAGCGAGGCCGTCGATCGACTCGCCCGCGACGATTCGTCGCTGGCCTCCGACTGGGAAATGCGCGACACGCTCCGCGGCGTGCCCGTCTCGGCCATTTTGCCCAACAGGAATCTTGAGGGTGTCGGTGCGGGCATCGACGCCGAGGGCCGGCTGCACGTCGCCCACGAGCACGGAGTCGACGTTCTCACCGGTGGCGTGATTCTCCGCGCTCGCTGATGGTCAGGGCTGCATGGGCAGCCCGAACGTGCGTTTCAGGCACTCGATCCCCTCCGCCCCTTGCCCCATGTCGGTCAGCACGTTGACGCGCACTTCGCTCGTCGAGATCAAGCCGATGTTGATCCCACGCTCAGCGAGAGCGCCGAACATCTTGGTCGCGACGCCCGTGTGCGTCCTCATCCCGACGCCCGTCACCGATAGCTTCGCCAACGTCGGCTGAACGACCACGTGCTTGGCATCGACGGCCCGCGCCGCCGCCTTCGCCGCATTCTCCGCCTGAACGGCCGGCACGGTGAACGAGAGGAGCGTTTTTCCATCCAGGCTGGCGTTCTGCACAATCATATCAACAAACACGCCCGCCTCGGCGATCTCCTGAAAGACCCGCGCGGCATGGCCCGGACGATCCGGCAGGTCGAGCAGCGTTACCCGCGCCTGGGTCGTGTCCAACTCGACACCTGAGATCACCAGATCCTCCATGCCGGGGTCCGACCCGCCCTCGTCGTCGCCGTTGACGATCCCCTGCACCGGCGAGGCCAGCCGCCTTGGTGTGAAGTCGCGGTCCTCCAGCAGCACTGTGGTGTCATCCAAGCGAAACGCCTTGTGGACAAGCCGCAGCGCCTGCACACCCGCCGCCCGATCCACGAGCACGCTCACCTTGATTTCACTCGTGGTGATCATCTGGATGTTCACGCCCGCATCCGCGAGTGCCTGGAACATCGAGCAAGCCACGCCCGTATGCGTCCGCATCCCCAGCCCGACGATCGAGACTTTCGCGACCTGTGGATCATGATCGACACCAGCCGCGCCGATCGCTTTTGCGGCCTCACTCGCCACGCGCAATGTCTGGACCAAATCGCCCGATGCCACGGTGAAGCTCACCTCCGTCGTACCGTCCGTCGCCACGTTTTGCACGATCATGTCCACCACGATTGTCGCCTTGGCGATCCGTCGGAATAGCTCGTGCACCACGCCCGGCCGGTCGGGAACGCCCACGACCGTCACCCGCGCTTCATCTTTGAGCAAGGCCGCGCCGGTCACCGATACGCCCAGTTGCCGCGCGTCGGCCTCGGCCACGATCCACGTCCCCGGCGCGTCCGAGAAGCTCGAGCGCACATGGATCGGCACCCCATATTTCTTGGCGAACTCGATCGACCGTGAGTGCATCACACCTGCGCCGAGGCTCGCCAGTTCGAGCATCTCGTCGTAGCTGATCCGGTCCATTTTCCGCGCCTCGGGGACCACCCGCGGATCGGTCGTATAAATCCCATCCACGTCGGTGTAAATCTCGCAGGCGTCGGCACCCAGAACCGCCGCGAGCGCCACCGCCGTCGTGTCCGAACCACCTCGCCCCAGGGTCGTGATGTTGGCGAACTGGTCGATTCCCTGGAATCCGGCCACGATCACGACTTTCCCGCTGTCCAGTTCCCACTGAATCCGCTCACTGGAGATGTTCCGAATTCGCGCCCTGGTGTGAAAACTGTCCGTGACCAGACCAATTTGCGCTCCAGTGAAACTGATCGCCGGCACCCCCAGGGCCTGCACGGCCATCGCCATGAGGGCCACGCTGACTTGCTCACCTGTTGAGAGCAGCATGTCCAGCTCGCGCACTGGTGGGGGATCGCAAATCTCCTTGGCCAGGCCGATGAGCTCGTCCGTGGTATGCCCACGCGCCGACACCACCACGACCACGCGATCCCCGCGTTGTCGTGCCTGGATTGCTCGCCGCGCCGCCGCCAGAATCTTGCCGCTATCCGCAACGCTCGTGCCGCCAAATTTCTGAACCACAAGTCCCACGTTCGTCAAACCTCCGGGCAAGTCGCCCACATGCATGATGTTTCGGGAGTGCGTTTTTCTGAAAGGCCCCATATGATAGCGATTCTGGTCCTCATCCGCGTCGTTAATGTTGCTTGATCTCGAACCTGATCTATAGCCCTTGCAACTCACATGCTCCCTCGTCCCACTCTGCTGATGGCCGGCGTACTCGTGACTTGCCTCGGCTGCAACGGGAGCGACGATCCACCGCCCGGGGAGGTGATGAAGAGCCTTTTCGGTGTCGACATCCCGGCCAACGTCAAGGTCGTCCATTACAAGGCGGACATCCTTTTCCTCGACCCCTCATTCGCCTGGGAGCTTGCCCCCATCGATACCACGTTTCTCAAGGCGATCCTGGCTAACGGATTCCAGAAAACCGTCGCCGGCGAAACACTCCCTTGCGTCAGCGGCAACTGGCCCGCCTGGTGGAAATCGAAGGAGATTGAAGCCCTGCCCGAGTCCTATTCCGAGGATTCCAGCAACGGCCGACACATCTGGGTCGACCGCCCAAACAATCGGCTTTTCCTCGAATTTTCCGGCCGCTGACATCAGATCGTGAGCACATGCTCGGGAGGCGACTTTTCGCATCACTATCGAGCCACAAAACGCTCCATCAGCCGCCAGCCCTGTTCCAGAAACGGCCCTCCCGCTTCGCGGGCGGAAAGCTCGTCATAGGTGCGACCGCATCCGGCCAGTCCGGTTCCGCACATCGCCCAGGGCACCGGTGCCCGGTCGTGCGCCCGCGTCCGCAACAACGTGGCATGGTCGGGTGAGATCAGGATGCGGTAATCCCCCTGCGATCTGAGATACGCGAGCATCGGCGCCACGATATCGGCGTCGATTCGCTCGAGCGCCTCCACCTTGGCGTCGGCTCGCCCTTCATGGCTGGCTTCGTCCGGAGCCTCGACATGGACGCACACTAGGTCATGCGTCTTGAGTGCCTCGATTCCACACTGTCCCTTGGCCGCGTAGTCGGTGTCGAGATACCCCGTCGCCCCCGGCACATCAATTCGCGTCCATCCACCCAGCATTCCGGTCCCGCGCACCAAATCCACGGCCGAGAGGATCGCTCCCTTGAGACCGTGAAGCTCCGCGAACCGCGGCACAGCGGGTGCTCGCCCCTGCCCCCAGAGCCAAGTCGCGTTGGCCGGCCGCTTCCCCGCCGCACGCCGTGCGTCGTTTACGGGGTGAGCCGCGACAAGCTCCGTTCCCGCCGCCATGACCGCCTTGAGGAACTCCGCCCCCAGCCCTACCGGCAAGTGGTCGACCGACGGTTGGTCGGGAACATCGTGCGGAGGCGTCGTCTGGGTTGAGCCGTCAAAGGGCGGTGCCGCCCCTTGCATCCCGCGAAAGATCATGGCGTTTCGGTAACTCACGCCGGCATGGAACTCGGTGCCCGGGAACCGCGCGGGCAGGCTCGCCTGCAGCGCTGCTATCAGCTTGACGCCCTCTTCACTTGTAATATGCCCGGCGGTGAAGTCGGTCATCCGGCCGTTGTCGATCGTCATCAGGTTGCAGCGGATCGCCCAATCCTCAGACCCAAGCGGTATTCCCATCGCGACCACTTCGAGTGGAGCGCGACCCGTGTAATAGCGCTCCGGGTCGTATCCGAACAGGCTCAGTGTGGCCACGTCGCTTGCCGGCAAGAATCGATCCGGCACGTTGCGCGACTGGCCGAGCACACCCGTCCGGGCCACTTCATCCATCGCCGGCACGTGCGCCGCCTGCAACGGAGTTCGGCCCCCCAGCGATTCACAAACCTCATCCGCCGCCCCATCGGGGATCACGATCACGTACTTCATCGCAGCAGTCTCGGTGGGCCGTTCGTTCTCGGTCTCAATCTTCCACACCGTAGCAAACACTCGGCGGCCGGACGATCTCCAGCCGGTCGATCTCCGTCAAGGCATTGGCTCGCGCTGCCGCGTCCGACGCATAGGTCATCAAGATCAACGGCACCGGATCGTCGGCACCGTCGCTTTCCCCTGGCTCGTGCTGGATCACGCTGGAGATGCTGATGCCATGCCGCCCAAGCACGGTCGCGATCTGTGCCAGCGCTCCCGGTCGATCCGAAATCATCAAGCGGAGGTAGGATCGGCCCCGAGCCGGCCCCGGCCTGACAAAGCGCCCCGAGTCTGACTCCGGCCAAAGCCCTTGCACCGCGAAAGTGCGTGCGGCCCGGCCCGACACGACGTCGAGCAGATCGCCCAGCACCGCCGACGCCGTGGGCATCGCCCCTGCGCCTCGCCCGTAAAACAATGTGTCCCCAACCACATCACCCACGACTCGGATTGCGTTGTATGCTCCCTTCACATCCGCCAGCGGTGTTCCCTGACGCACCAGTCGAGGGGCGACGCCCAGTTCGACTCCCCCATCCTCGGCCAACCGAGCGAGTGCCAGAAGCTTGATGGCGTAGCCCAGTTCGGCGGCGTTGCGGATGTCGGCCGTCTCCAGTTGATCGATCCCCAGACAGGGAATCTGGTCGGTCGTCACCGTCACTCCAAACGCCAGTTGGGCCAGTACGGCCAGCTTGTGCGCGGTGTCGGTTCCGTCGACGTCCAACTTGGGGTTCGCCTCCGCGTAACCGAGCGACTGAGCCTCGCGCAAAGCATCGGCATACGGCAAGTTACGGCTCGACATCGCCGTTAGGATGAAATTGCAGGTCCCGTTGACGATCGCCGCCAGGCTGGTGATCTGGTTCGCCGCCAGACTCGTCGAAAGCGCCTGCACAATCGGAATCCCGCCACCCACCGCAGCTTCGAACGCCACCACTCGCCCCGCCCGCCGGGCTGCCGCGAACACCTCTCTGCCATGTTCCGCCAGCAAGGCCTTGTTCGCCGTGACGACGTGCTTGCCAGATGCTAGCGACGCCAGAATCACCTCACGCGCTGTGGTCACGCCGCCGATCAGTTCCACCACGATCGCCACTCGTGGATCCGAAACGGCGGCCTGCCAATCGGTCGTCCATTTCCCAGAAAGTGCCGGCACGGCGGGCCGATCTCGCGAAACATCCCGCACGACTGCGTGAACCACTTCCACCGGTCGCCCAGCGCGTTGAGTAATCCGACATCGCTGCTCATGCAGAATTCGCGCGACACCACCGCCGACTGTCCCGACACCGACCAGAGCGACTCCCACAGATCCACCACCATCACGTTCCATTCCCGGCTCCCTCAACGACCGTACTCAGCACTTCGAAGGCGGGACACGATACCCCCCCACCGGGTCGGCCAGCAACACGCGTTGGGGCTGAAGCCTGCACCCATTTCGGCCCCGAATCTGAGCGGCCGAGCCTCTCTGGGAATGGTTTTGGCCTGCCAAAAAGCACCAATTCTCGCTCGGTGACAGCCGCTTTTCATGTTTTTTCCGCAATATCCACTGATCTTGAGTGCTTGCTGCCTACAACGAGCTTGTGAGAAGGGGCGAGTTGGTGTAGGCTAATTGTTAAACATGCCGCGTTGGGCAACCTCAGCTCTTCGGCCCTTCGCACTACCTACTGCCCGCTTCCTGCCTCGTTGGGACGAAATTGCTAGCCAAACATTGGCCAATTGACGCTCCCTACCCCATATCACGTCGGATCCACTGAGGTGACCGACGACACACGCCTGGTTTTGGATCCCCCCCTGAACTGATTCAACCTGCGTGTGGTCCGTATCACGATTGCATAAGTGAGGTTAGCCATGTCTCGCAACGCCTTTCGCAAAATGCGTGGCTGGATGATATTCATCCTGCTCGGTAGCGTTGCTGGAGTCGCCGCCTATGCGGCGAAGACGAGCTGGGATCTTCAAAAGTCTCACGCCTATCTGGATATCCCACGAATCCCCGTCGGGCGAACCGATCTACACGTCACGCTGGTCGCCGGTGGAGAGGTCGATAGCGCCCAGAAGACGCTGATCGAATGCGAGCTGGAAAGCCTGAGCCTGATGTCCGAAGGCCGTACACTGACCACTCGAGGCTCGTCCCAGATCATTGAGCTGACTCCCGAGGGAACCCAGGTCAAGGAAGGCGACGTGCTGTGCCGTCTCGACGCCTCCGAGATCGAGGAACTTATCCGCCAGCAGGAGATCAAGGTTCTCCAGGCACGATCCGAGTACGAGCGAGCCACCTTCGAACTGGAAGCCGCCGAGATGGCGGTCATCGAATACAAGAATGGGTTGCTCAGCCAGCAAACCCAACAAATCGAGAGTCAGCGGCAACTCGCTCAGGCCGAGATTCAACGCGCCGCCGACCGACTCGCCTGGTCGGAACGGATGGTCAAGCAAGGCTACATCGCTTCGGGTCAACTCCTCGCTGATCAACTTCAGGTCACACGCTCTGAAATCAACCTCAAGCGCCTCGACTCGCAGATCTCCACCCTCAAGCGATTTGAAGCCCCCGCCGCGATCAATCGCCTGGAAATGCGGGTCAACACCGCCAAGACCAATCTTCATTTTCAAGACGTTCGCCTCAAGCGACGGCTCGAGCAAATGGAGAACTTCCAGAAGCAGGCGGACAATTGCACGATCCGCGCCCCTCACGACGGCGTCCTGCTTTATGCCAACGAAGATGACGATGACGCGCGAATCGAGCTGGGAACCACCGTTTATCGAAAAATGGATATGTTCTACCTTCCCGACTTCAACAACATGGAAGTTGTCACCGTCTTGAACGAGACGAAGGTCAGTCAGGTTGAAAAGGGTATGCCGGCGCTGATTCGGATCGAATCCCTCTCCAAGCGCGAGCTGGAAGGCGACGTCGTTGCCGTCGATCCCCTGCCCATCACTCCCAAGAACTGGCGGGAGCAAAACGACGTTCGAAATTTCAGGGCGCGGATCAAGATCCATAATGTTCCCGAGGGTTTGAAGCCCGGTATGTCTGCCCGCGTTGAGATCGTCACGGCGCAGCATCCGAATTCGCTTGTGATTCCCGCCACGTCGGTTGCCATCGATGACGGCCAGAGCTTCTGCTTCCTGCCCAGCCCGAACGGCCTCATCCGCCGCTCGGTCGAGGTTGAGGCGGCCACCCCCGACCTTCTGCGTGTCACCAGCGGTCTCTCGGAGGGCGAGGAGGTCATCGTCGATACTTCGCTGATCGCTGACACCATTCCCATCATTGAAGAGCCTGCCATCCCCATCCGCACGGACCGCTCGACCCCTCAACTCACCGGCATCGTCGTCGGCCAAAAGACCGCGCACGCCCACTGAATCCGCTCGACCCGCCGCTCTGGTTGAAACAGCCGCCTCATTTCTCCAATTCACCCGAGCGCCTGCGACGATCGTCTTGGTGAGGTGCCTACTTCTCGGGTCAGCGTCAATCGTTGCGGGAAGTTTGCGCCTTCCCGCACGATCGCTTGCACAAACTCCCTTCTCTCTCACGGCGGCTCATGTCTGTCACCAATTCCAGCCTCGGAAGTCGTCAGGCCGGCGGCAACTCGTCGGCCGCGATCAATGCTTCGATCATCGTCGTTGCGCTGGCCCTCGGTGTCTGGCTCATGGTCGATCAACGCCAGATGAGCTGGCCGCCTTCTCAACTCCTCGCGAATCTCACCACGCTTGCCGGCTGCCTTGCCCTGGTTGGTCCGCTCGTACTGATTCGCCAGGATCGATCCCGTGCCGGTGTTGGCGATCTGGTCTGGCTGACTGCGGGTTGTCTCACCTGGCTCTACAACCTCGCTGCATTAACGCGTGGTGCGTTCGTGCTTGAACGCGCGCCCAATCCGAGCGGCTCGCTTGTGATGGGCCTGGCTGTCCTGGCTGTCCTGATCGCCGGCATTCGACTCCTGGGTATGGGTCGCAACTGGACCTGGACGAACATCACGGGCCTGGTTTTGGCCGTGTTTTGGGTGCTTGTCGGGGCTTTGACTTTGCTCCCGCCGCAGTCTCCGCTGGGCATCCGCTAGGCTCCACTCCTTGACGCACCGGGGTCGTCGGATTAGCCTTCTACTGGGGAAAACGTGGATTCAGGCGGTCTTGAGACGGCCTGTCTCGCTCTCGGTGTGTTCCGACCCTGGCCCTAGATTCCCCCAACTCGACATCGGAGACCGTCAAGGTGGCGATCGATCCCCACACCGCGACCCGTAGCGCGCCTGATCCTGCTCTCGTTTCCGCCGTTGAGAACGAAATTCCGGCCTATCGCGCGATCCCACCACTTGCGATTGCCGGACTCCTGGCTGGTTTCGCCTCGCTGCTTTGCTTCGCCTGGCTCGGCTTTCTCCCCCTGGCGGTTCTGGCGATCCTGTGTGGCGGCCTTGCACTCCGAAAAATTCATCGACAGCCGGACATGTATACCGGCCGAGGATTCGCCCAACTCGGGATCGCTTTCGGCCTCATTTTCGGCCTCTCTTCTTTCACTTACACGACCGCCACGACTTGGGTGCTCAGCAGTCGGGCCGAGTCGTTCGCGAAGGGCCAACTGCTGCCGATCTTCCAGGAGGCCGCGGTGAGCGACGCCGCTCAGAACAACGCCTCTCTCAACGACGCCCTCTGGTACAAAGCTCCGCCCGAGCGACGACGTTCGATGACGCCGGAGCAGGTCCGCCAGGCGATGGATAATCCCAACGCTCCCGGCACGGCATTTCTCGAGCAGCAGGTCGGCGGGCTTGTCAGTCTGATGGAGCACCTGAAGCTATGGCCGGGCGCCGAGACCAAATATGTGAAAATTGAACGTACCGGATCTGACGACGCCGTGCCCGTCGCGGTCGCCTTGCTGGAAATCAAGTGGCCCGAATCGGCAGTCCACAATCACGACGAGCACGAACACGATCCCAACGACCCGAACGCCACCGAGGAAGAAAAACTTGAAGCAAAGCAGGCAAGCTCGATGAATCGGCGAGGGGATTTCATGGCCGTCGTGCTCAAGAGCCGCCGCGAAGGACGTTCTCTGGCCTGGTGGGTTGACGATTATGTTTACCCGTACCGGCCTGACACTTACGCAAGTAAGGCCAAGAAGGTGGATGACGGTCACGGGCACTAATTTTCGGTCAGCGAAATTGATCCTCGCTCAGTGATTGCTGCCATAGGTCGCACTGCAATTGTCCGTTTCCCAGAGAATCACCTCCGATACTGGCAGCCCTGCTTCGCGTGCGTGGTGGAATATGAGTCGTGCGATGTTCTCGGCGGTCGGATTGTCGTCCATCACGAATAGTCGCTCCCCGCGCTCTTGCAAAACAGGCACCATAGGGTCGTCACGGCAGAGCAACATGTTGTGATCGAGGGTGTCGTCGATCCAGCGTTGCACGGCTCGCTTGATATCGCTGAAGTCGACGAGCATGCCCCGCCCATCCAACTCCTCGCCCTTGAGCACGATCCGAGCGATCCCATTGTGCCCGTGCAGGTGCCTGCATTTTCCCTCGTAGTTCAAAAGCCGGTGCCCGTAGCAAAACGAGATATCGCGACTGACTCGGAACATGACGTAACGTATACCTGCAAAGAGGATTGGGTTGAGCCGATGGCTCTTGGCACCGAACGGACGCGATGCCGGCGTCGGTTTGCGATGCCGTTGAGCGGGTGGCAAACTTTCGCCGTTCCGACAAAAGTCTAGGCACCGCCGATATTGCGGACAACCCTTGTCGCCAGGGCACACATTTGCCGACCGGCGTAAGGCTTGTTACACTGTCCCGTTCATTAAGTGATTACCGTTTGCCGAGATGTCGCCGAAACGGCTCAAAAAATGAGCTTCGTCGACTGGGCCGCCTTTTCGAGTGCACCGGGGTGCCATCCATGCCCGAGCAGATGACGACCGACGTCCGCATCCTCATCGAACGCGATCCGTTCGACGCCTCCGCCGTGGCCGACCTGGTTGAGGTTCTCGGCCGCGACCCCTACCGCTACGTCACCCTGCGCGATGCTGTGCAGGCGATCGCGGAGCGTGAAAAGGCGGATATGCGTCCGGTCACTCACCTTCGCCTCGGCGTCGCTGATTGCCTGCTGGGCCGATACAAGATGGCTCTCGATCAGCTCTACAACGCCGGTGACGTCGGACTTGCCCACTACTACCGCGGCATCGCCTTCGAGAATCTTCAGCGCTGGCACGACGCGGCGATTGCCTTTGCCGCCGCTGCCGCCGCCGGCTACGAGCCGAAGAAATCCGAGCTCAAGCGTGTCGGAATCCTCAGCCGGATGGGCAAGACCGAGGAAGCCCGCGAGTTGCTGGAAGCCCTCGGCCCTCAGGCCTCCGGCGTGGCCGAATACTACTACCAGAAGGGCCGCTCGCTGGTCGCCGAGGGTGAACTGGTTCTCGCCTCCGAGCAATTCGAAAAGGCCCTGGAGCTCGACCGCGACCACACTGGCTCGCTCTTCGAACTGGCTTACATCAACGACCTTTACGACAACGACGAGAAAGCGATTGAATTCTATACCCAGTGCATTAGCAAGCCGCCCGTCCCCGTCGCGGCCCTGATCAACCTGGGCATCCTTTACGAGGATCAAAACAGCTTCAAGGAAGCCGAAGAGTGCTACCGCCGTGTGCTTCAGACCTATCCCACGCACCCGCGAGCCCGTCTCTTCGCCAAGGATGTCGCCGCCAGTAAGGATATGTATTACGACGAAGATACCGAGCGCATGAGCGACCAGATGCGGAAGCTCATGGAGATCCCGGTCACCGACTTCGAGCTCTCCGTACGCAGCCGCAACTGCCTGAAGAAGATGAATATCCGGAGCCTCGGCGACCTTGCCCGCACGACCGAGATCGCCCTGCTCGCCTCGAAGAATTTCGGCGAGACCTCACTCATCGAGATCAAGGAGATGATGCAGTCGAAGGGGCTCGACCTTGGTATGGCCCTCGGCGGCAGTGAACGCGGGGGTCAATCGCCCATGGCCGCGCCGCAGTTCGACGACGTCTCGCCCGAGGAACGGGCGCTGCTGGCCAAGCCGATCACCGATCTTGCCCTCTCGGTTCGAGCCCGCAAGTGCATGACCCGGCTCAATCTGCAAACGGTCGGCCAACTCCTTCAGCGGAGCGGCGACGAACTGCTTGAGACCAAGAACTTCGGCGTGACCTCGCTCAACGAGGTCCGCGACAAGCTCACCCAGATGGGCCTCAAGCTCAAGGGCGACTGAGACACACGCTCCCAATGGCACGCGAAGGGGAACGCTCGTTCCCCCTGCGTCCATCCTTGATCCGCATTCTTCGCCCCGGCGACCCGGGCACTCTCCCCCGACGGTCCAGCCTCATGCCGCCGGTTTACTACGTTCTTGAATCCGTTGATGCGGCAACCGCGGCACGCGCCGGCCGCCTTCACACGCCCCACGGCGCTGTCGAAACGCCGATCTTCATGCCGGTCGGCACCCTGGCGACGGTCAAGGGGCTCACGCCCGACCAGCTCCTCAACATCGGCTCGCGCATGGTGCTGGCGAACACCTATCACCTCGCTCTGAGGCCCGGCGAGGCCACTGTCGAGGCGCTGGGCGGTTTGCATCGTTTCATGGGTTGGGACGGCCCGATCCTCACCGATTCCGGGGGCTTTCAGGCGTTCAGTCTTACAGAGCGACGCACGCTCACCGAGTCTGGCGTCGCCTTCCGATCCCACATCGACGGCCGCCTTCTGGAATTGACCCCTGAATCCGCCGTTCGGATTCAAGAGCGTCTGGGGGCGGACGTCGCGATGTGCCTGGATCAATGCCCGGCTCTACCTGCGTCCAAGAGCGAAATCGCCGACGCCACCGCGCGTACCATCCGCTGGGCCGGCCGCTGTCGAGACGCCCACACCCGCACTGATCAGGCCCTCTTCGGGATTGTCCAGGGTGGCGCGCACGACGACCTCCGCGCCGAATGCGCCGAGGCGCTCACGGCTTTCGACTTCCCCGGCTACGCCATCGGGGGAGTGAGTGTCGGCGAAAGCCGCGAGGACGTGCTCCACGCGCTCGACGCCACTACTCCTCATCTCCCCGCCGACAAACCCCGCTATCTCATGGGCGTGGGCCGCCCGCAAGACCTGCTCGAAGCCATGGCGCGGGGCGTGGATATGTTCGATTGAGTATTGCCCACGCGCAACGGCCGCAACGCCACCTGTCTCACGGCATACGGGCCAGTCAAACTTCGTAATTCCAAGCACCGCGACGACCCCGCGCCCATCGAGGCCGATTGCCATTGTCCCACCTGCTCGCGCTTCAGCCGTGGCTACCTTCGCCACCTTTTCCTCGCCAACGAAATGCTCGGACCGATCCTTGCGTCGATCCACAATCTGGCCTACCTTCATCGACTCATGGCCCAGGCGCGGCAGGCGATCGTCGCTGGCTCGTACCGTCGGTTCATGGCCGAAAGTCTTGAACATTTAGGGCCTTGAGGGTACAAGAGAATTTCTTGCGGCTCCCGGCATCATCAGATCGTCCGGCGGCCGTCTGCCGTTTTCGGCTCGTTCGTCTCATCATGCACCACACCCGTGCCCTCGTTCGGGAACTTCTTTGAATGTCAGGCTTGTTCGCACATTCGTTCTGGCTGCTTGCTCAGGCTCAGGGGAAAGTGCCGGCACCCGGTGCCGCAGCGCCGCCCGAGGCCAACCCCCTACTCACGCTCCTACCGTTCCTTCCGGTGCTGGTGCTCTGGTATTTCATGATGATTCGCCCCCAGCGGCGTCAGGAGCAAGTGCGTCAGACGATGCTTAGCGCACTCAAGAAGAACGATCGCGTCCTGACCTCCGGTGGGGTTTATGGAACGGTGGTCTCGATCGACGCCGACCAGGATAAAGTGGTCCTTCGCGTGGACGACGACAAAGGCGTGCGACTGACCGTCAGCCGCGCCAGCGTCGTCCGTGTGCTCGGCGACCCCGACCGCGAAAAGGACAAAACGCCGGCCGCCGCCGGCACCAGCTCTTGATCGGACGGATCGCGATGTCGTCGAAGCCGCTTCTCGAGAGTGGCTCGCCGGCCCCCCGGCTTACCCCGGTGCATTTTCTACTGGCGTTATTGACTTGCTAGACGACCGGGATGTGACCGTCCCCACGGACTCCGATCAGGTCGGCCTCGGATTCGGGAATCCTCAATGAAGAATTTCGGACGTCCGTTCATCTTGATCGCGATCCTCACGGCCCTGGGCCTGCTGGCGATCTATCCGCCCAAGGATCGCATCAAGCTCGGTATCGACCTTTCCGGCGGTACCATCCTTGTGTATCAGGCCAAGGACGCCGACAAGGCCGACTTCAACATCTCCGAATTGGTGACCGCGCTTAAGAAGCGAATCAACCCCGAAGGCACGCAGGATATCGTTATCCGCGAGATCGGCCGCGATCGCGTCGAGATCATCCTGCCCAAGGCCGCGCCCGAGGAAGTCGAGGACATCAAGCGGCGCATGACCGCCGTCGGTGCCATGCAGTTCCGCATCCTCGCCGACCGACGCGACCAGAGCGACGCCCCCAACATCGACCGCGCCCTCTCGGCCACACTCAAGGATAAACCCCCGACACGCTACGGCTGGGCCAAGCTGGGCGAACTGGTCAACCAGACCAAGCCGGCGGGAACCGCGGCCAACGACTGGCTGCGAATTGAAGGCAATCGGGTCACCGATCCCAATCGCAACTGGGAGCCGGATCACTTTGTTGGGGCCGGTCTCACGCTGATCGCCAAGGACGCCACGGGCCTCGCTCGCGAGGTCACCTTCAACGTCATCTCGAACGACGCGAACACGCTCGTCGTCGACCCCAGCCGCGCTCAAGTCGTCGAGAACGGGCGTGCGGTGAATCGCCCGTCGGCGACTGTCGCCGAAGCGATCCGGGATGTCGATTCGTACCGCCTGGTGCTTAATCCCAGCCGCATCCTGACCGACCCCAATCTGGCGATCCGGACCGAGGATCTGGGTGACGGTTTCGAGGAGCGGTACGTCCTCTACAAGGACGACAGTCAGGACGTGACCGGCGATATGCTTGAGCGTGTCTACCCCACGGAAGACCAGCGCCTCCAGCCGGCTGTCGGCTTCGTGTTCAAACCCCAGGGCGCGAACAAGTTCGGCCGCCTCACTCGCGAGTTTTCACCGGGAGAGCGTGGCGGCGACTTCCAGTATCACCTGGCGATCTTGCTTGACGACCTGGTGATGTCGGCTCCTGTCATCCGCCAGGAAATCCGCGATAGCGGCATCATCGAAGGCATGCCGGTCAAGCAGCGCGACGACCTGATCGACATCCTCCGGGCAGGCAAGCTTCCGTCCAGCATCGACCCGATCCCGCTTCAGCAAGGCAGCATCGACGCCACACTGGGCAAGGACACCATTGAGAAGGGCGTACGCGCCATCTTTATCTCGATGCTCGTCGTCCCGGTCTTCATGATCGCGTTCTACCGGTTCGCCGGTGTGATTGCGGTCATCTCGTTGCTATTGAACACGATTCTGCTTGTCGGCTCGATGGCCTGGACTCGTAGCTCGTTTACCTTGCCAGGCCTCGCCGGTCTGGCTCTGACCATCGGCATGGCGGTGGACGCCAACGTGCTCATCTTCGAGCGGATGCGCGAAGAAAAGGAACGCGGGGCGAACCTGGGCACGCAGATCCGTAACGGCTTCAGCCGAGCGTGGTCGGCTATCTTCGACTCAAACCTGACGACCGTGCTTACCGCCTCCATTCTCTGGGCGATCGGCACCGAGGAGATCAAGGGTTTCGCCATCACCCTGATCATCGGCCTGGTCTGGAACCTTTTCACGGCCGTTTATGTTTCCCGCGTGATCTTCGAGTTTTGCTACCAGAAGGGGATACTCAAGAACCTGTCGTTCATGAAGGTTCTGGGCAAGACTAACTTCAATTTCACTGGCCCACGGCGGATTCTCCAGCTCGTTTCGCTCGTTCTCATCATTGCCGGCATCGCGTCGTTCGCGTCCCAGGGTGGTCGAAACTTCAATATCGACTTTACCGGCGGCACGCTGGTCACGGTCCAGCTCAATGAGAGCTCGCCGGAGCTGGCCTCGAAAACCGAATCGCAACGCCTTGCCTGGGTGCGTCAGCAAGCCGAAGACGCCAAGCTGCCCGATGGCAAGGGCCTGCCCGATGTGGCCGTCGAAAGCCTGTCCATTCAGGGCGAACGCAACGCCACCCGGTTCAATATCCGCACCAGCTACTCCGATCTTGGTGCCGGAGGAACAGCCGGAACCGGCGAACGCCGCGATGCCGCTACCGAGGTGCAAAACGCAATCCTCAGCCAGTTCGGCCCTGCGTTGACCCGCCTCGAAGTCAAGATTGGCGAGCCGACCCCGGCGCCCGCGGCCAAGGGGAAAGAAGCCGGCCGCTTCGCCGGAGGCTCACTCTACCCGATCTCGTTCAACCGATCCGTCAACCCCGAACGCGTCCAGCAGGGCCTCATCAAGGCACTTGGAGAAGCGAGCGTTGAAAATCCCGGAGCTCGTGTCGAGGTGGTCACTGCTCCCCGAGTACCGTCTGAGACGGATGTCGACGATTACCGGCTCGTGATTCGAACCGATCTCGACGCGGCCCAGGCGACCGCAGCGCTCAAGGAACTGACCACGGATCTCCAGGAAGATCCTTCCCTTCTGTTCGACCGTCGTGAGAGCTTTGGCGCCGCCGTCGCCCGAGATACTCAGCTCCTCGCTGTCATGGCCATCGTCCTGAGCTGGTTGGCGATCATCGCCTATCTCTGGTTCCGCTTCAAATCGGTCGGCTATGGCATGGCCGCTGTGGTGGCCCTTGTCCACGACGTCCTCATCGCGCTCGGCGCTGTGGCCTTCTCGCCGTACAAGATCGATTTGCCGATGGTCGCCGCCTTTCTGACCATCATCGGCTTCTCGGTGAACGACACCATCGTCATCTTTGATCGTATTCGCGAGATCAAAGGCAAAAGCCCTCAACTGACCGAGGGCATTGTCAACGCCGCGCTTAACCAAACCCTCAGCCGAACCATCCTGACGTCATTCACCGCGCTGCTGGTCGTCGGGATCATGTACGTCTTCGGTGGCGAGGGCCTACGCGGTTTTTCGTTCTGCCTGGTCGTTGGATTCCTCTCCGGTATCTACAGCACGATCTACATCGCCACGCCGATCCTCGTCGATTTCTTCGGCGGCCGGAAATCGAGCAAGTCGATCACCCCGACAACGAAAGCCGTCGCCTCGCGTTGAGTCGCAGCCGGGGTCTCTCTCACCGTAGCCGCAGAGTGCGTCAGCGGGCAGCAGCCCGCGCGACGCACTTCTTCGGCTACGTACCCTTCGTATTCACCGATCCCGCATCTGCTGGGTCACCCAAGCGATCGCATCATCTCGCGTGAGCAGTGTCCCATTCAATTGCTCTTCGCGAACCGCCTCCAGCAGGACACGGAACTCCGGTCCCTGGGGCACGCCCAACGCGTGCAAATCCCGTCCACCCATGAGCGGGGGCGGATTCAGCGGCCCCTCCGGTAATCGGGTGAGATAATCACGCGCGAACTCGGCGGCACTCGCAGAACGTCCTTCCGCGCGACATCGGGCCTCGCTGATGCGAATCAAATCCTCGATTCCCGGTTCCCCGAGCAAACGCTTACGCCTGGATGCCCTAGCTGCTCTCTCCAAGTCCGTCAGAGCATCCTGATTTCCCACCAGCCAGGTCACTCGCTCGCGTTCCGCGTTGGAGAGCCTCAGCCGCTCCGCGATTCCCTGCACCCGACCAACCGCAGACTCGCCCACCTCGCCACGCGCCACATCCATCAACAAAATTGCGAACGCCAACGGAAACGACGGCGTCGGGTCATCACCGAGCGTTGTCAGAGTCCGCAAGGTCAAATCCCAACTCTCACCACCATCGGCGAACCGTAAACTATCGACCTCGGGCAAGATCTCTCCGAGTAAACCGGTCTCTGCCAGAAGCCGGGCTGCCTCCGCCCGCGACCGATCGACGACCATCTTTCGCAACTCCTGAGCAATCCGCTCCGCCGCAACGACGCCGACCTCGGGGGCAAGCGACACGACCGCATCGAACGTCGACGGCTCAATTCGAAATCCAAACCGCGCCGCGAACCGTACCGCGCGTATCAATCTGAGTTTGTCTTCCAGAAAACGATCCCGCGCGACCCCGATTGCCCGGACAACGCCCGCGTCCAGGTCCGCCCGCCCGCCGACGTAATCAATCACATCGCCCGAGATCGGATCAAGGAACATCCCGTTGATCGTGAAGTCGCGCCGCGATGCGTCCTCCTCCGGCCGACCATATTGGACTGACTCCGGTCGACGCCCATCCACATAGCGGCCATCACTGCGAAACGTCGCGACCTCGACCTCACCCGCGTCGCGAGGTCCCAGCACGCGCACCACGCCGAAGCTGATCCCCACCGGCACCGTCCGGCGAAACAGCTTCATCACGGCCTCAGGCGTCGCGTCTGTCGCCACGTCATAATCCGTGGGTTCGTGCCCCAGCACGAGATCGCGAACGCATCCGCCGGCCCAGAGTGCCACGAAACCCGCCCCACGCAGTCGCTCCACCACTTCGCGAGCAAAATCTCGCCGTCGATCTCCGGTGCGTAAATCCACGCTGCTCACGGTTCGTCACCCACCGGCTCGAGCGACTCCAACGCGTCGGCATCGGAAATCGCCTCGACAGGATCCGCCGCCTTCTGGACCTCCGTCGCCGTTCGCTCACCGATGGCAATGCATGTTCCGCCGTACTTTCGTACATCCCATTCATAGCCCTCGCTCAATAGCTCGCGATTCAGCCGTTCCGGTGCCTCGAATACCAAGAATGAACCTTCGGCAAGCCCATTCGTGACGGCCGTAAGCAACTCGTTGAGCTTCGCTTCGCGCCGTTCGTGTTCCTTGTAAGGTGGGTCGAGAAACACGACCACAGGCCCCTGCGCCCGCGCGTCGAACGATTTCACCCATCGAAACACGTCGGCACCCACCGCGTGCGATCGATCCTCGTAGCGAAGATGAGCGATATTTCGCCGAATCAATCCCAGATTCGCTCTGTCCTTCTCAACAAATACCGCGCGCGCGGCCCCTCGGCTCAGCGCCTCCAGACCGAGTGCCCCGGTGCCCGCGAACAGGTCGTAAGCCGCTCGGCCCTCAATGACATCGGCCAGGATATTGAAGATCGACTCGCGCACCCGATCTGTCGTCGGCCGCGTGGTCTCGTCGGCAGGACTCTCAATCTTATGCCCGCGTCGCTCTCCCGCGATGATACGCAACGTTTTCACAGCCAACTCCCCCTTTTCAACCAGTATATCGCCGCGGCTCGCCGTAACGACTCACCAAGCACGCAACAATTCGTAGGGGCCGCTTGCGGTTGACCCAGTTGCCATCCCGCGTCATACTCCCGCCGCCTAGCTCCCTCCCAGGAGCACGCACCTGGTTCTGGCACGCACGGAGGCGACCAGCTCAACCCGGAGAGACTCTCGCACAGGCAGGGATGCCCATGCAACGCACAAGACGACAGGTAGCGGGGTGCCTTGTTGCACTCCTCATCGCCTTGGCTGCACCCAAGGCCCAGGCCCAATCCTCCGGGAGAACAAGCCCTGGCGCCGCCGCCAAGGTTTCCACACTCGAAATGCTCAAGGCCGCCCAAACCTGGATCGAGCGCGGCGATGGCCGCAAGGCCGTTCGCCTCATTGAACAGGCCCTACCTGGCGCGTCGGCCACCGATCGCGCCACCTGCCTCGAGACGCTTCGTCGAGCGTATCCGCTCGCCGCCCAGCAGGCGGATCAGGCAGGTCAGACTCAGGAAGCCGACGAATATCGTACCAATCTCGAAATCCTCAAGCGAAAAGCCCCGGTTTCGGCTGCTAGCGCTGCCGCTGCCGCTCCGGTTGCGGAACCCGCCTCACCTTCGGCTGTCTCTGAACCGGTTGCACCTTCGCCACCCGCCTCGGCTGAGCCCCGACTACCCGCCCCGCCCGCGCCGCTCGATCGTCCCGAGGTCATTCACCAGACCGATGAGGATCGCAGGCCCCCGGAACCTCGACCCACCGCCGAGGAGGCGGCCCCTTCCCCGATTGATCTAGGAACGACTACTCCCGAGCCGCCCACGGTCGCTGGCCCCGCCACTCAGACCGACCTTGGCCCGCGCGACAACGCGGTTCAACAATCCGCGAACCGCGAGTTGGAGCTTCCTGCCGAGCGCCCAGCCCAATCGCCAGGCCAGGAGCCGATCTCGGACATCGCCGCGATCTCGGCACCT
>JBGSYY010000634.1:0-10421 GCA_041750675.1 Isosphaeraceae bacterium
ATCCCTGATGCCCAGGACCGAAGTAGATCGCAGCTCGCGGGCCGCGCCGAGCCGACAACTCGCACGCCCACGCCATCACGCTCGCCGCCAGGCGGCAACGAGCTATCCCTCATGATGACGCCAGAACGCCCACCGCGACAACCCCGGCACTCGCTCACTCCTCTTCGGCCGCGCCCTCGCCAATCTCAGGCGTCGCCCCGACCACGTCCCCGTGCCGCTCCAGAATCCGCTGCGTGATCTCGTCCGCCACCGCCGGATTCTCCTTCAAGAAGTCCTTCGCCTTCTCCCGACCCTGACCCAGCCGCAGGTCGCCATAGTTGAACCACGACCCCGACTTCTCCACCATTTTCGCCCCCAGCGCCAGGTCGATCAAATCCCCCTCACGGCTGATTCCACTCGAATACATCATGTCGAACTCGCAGATCCGGAACGGCGGCGCCACCTTGTTCTTCACCACCTTCACCTTCACCCGCGAGCCAACCACCTCGTCCCCTTCCTTCACCGGCCCAATCCGCCGCACATCAATCCGGATCGACGAATAAAACTTCAACGCCCGACCCCCAGGCGTCGTCTCCGGACTGCCGAACATCACGCCGATCTTCTCACGCATTTGGTTAATGAAGATGAGTATCGTCTTGGACCGCGATACCCCGCCCGTCAGCTTCCGCAACGCCTGACTCATCAACCGCGCCTGCACCCCGACAAACGTATCGCCAATCTCCCCCTCCAGCTCCGCCTTCGGCACCAGGGCCGCCACCGAGTCGATCACGATGATGTCCACCGCGTTCGAGTTCACCAGCATCTCGGCAATCTGCAGCGCCTCCTCCGCACTCCCCGGCTGACTGACCAGCAACGTCTCGATATTCACGCCAATCTTCTTGCACCACGTCGGGTCGAGCGCATGCTCGGCGTCAATGAACGCCGCAACACCGCCCAGTTTCTGCGCGTTCGAAATCGCTTGCAGCGCGAGCGTCGTCTTGCCGCTCGACTCCGGACCAAACAGCTCGACAATCCGGCCCCTCGGCAACCCCTTGCCACCCAGCGCCAAATCCAGCGACAACGCCCCCGTCGAAATCCCCTCGACCGTCATCCCATGACTATCACCGAGCTTCATGATCGCGCCCGCGCCAAACGTCTTCTCGATCTGCGTGATCGCTGTGTTCAGCGCCCGATCCTCGGAAGACGAGCTCGCCGAAGCCTTCCCATCCCCACCACTCCCGCCACCGCTCTGCTTTCGCGCCACGTCCGTCGCCTCCCGCTCTCAGGTCTAGTCGTTCTCGCGATCAGTGTACAAGAGACCAGTAAAACTACCCCGCCATCGCGTGCCCGTCAAGCCTTGCGACGGGCTTTTTCGTCCACGCGTAAACCAATCTCTTTCCGGTGCTTCGGAAATCTCGCGGCGGCCCGCCCTCGCCCTTCTCTCGCAGCACGCCGTCTCACCTTATCAGACACACCACCTGGACGGAATCGACCACCCTCACCACGCTCCCAACGGGCAGCCCCCAAGCATCCGATACCTCGGCCCCGAAGCCGAAAGCTCCGAAGCATAAACCACCACCTCAGACACTCCGAACACTCCCCCCGACCACCCCTCTTGCTTCGTCACCACCGCCGACACAACCTCGACCTTGCCCGCCCGAAACCGTGCCAGGGTCACATGCGGATGAAACGCCTCGTCGGTCGGCAGGCCCACGCCCGCGCATGCCCCCACCACCGCCTCCCGCAACGCGATCAAACGCGACAAGCCCTCACCCACTATCCCCACCCACAAAACCCGAGGCCGCCGCAAACTCGGAAACGCGCCCAACCCCCGCACCTCCAACGAAAAGGGCAGGGCACCCCCCACCGCCTCACCCACCGCGCCGATCAACCCCGGCACCGCCGCCTCGGCCACATCCCCCAGAAACGCCATCGTGATATGAAGATTCTCCGCCCTCACCCAACGTGCATTCGGCAGGGTGGCTTCCCACCGCCTCGACTGATCGGCGATCGCCGAACGCACCCCCTCGGGCAAGCCCACCGCCACAAAAGTGCGGACCATCACCGGCGTCCCCCTCCAGGCTTCGGAAAGATCAGGAGCTCAGCGCTCAAGAAACCGTACAGCCGATCCGTCCGCCATCAGCCGATATCCTCGCTCTCGACACGCAGCGCCGCACCGGGCCAACATCTCAAATGCCTTGTCGGCAAGTCCAAAGTGATACTCGGGAAGCCTCACCGCCAACTCCGGACCGTCCGCCTCAAGCGCTACTCCCACGCTTTCCAGCCGCTCCAGCGCCTTCATCTCGATCTCGCCGCTCAGATCCCCCAGCTCGACCGGCCACTCCCCAACCGCTCGCCGCCACCGAATCGCCGCCACAGCCACCGCCAGCCCGCTCAGCGCGAGCCAACCGCCATGCGCTTCCTTGATCATGTTGGTAAGGCTACTCGTCGAATCGAGCGCGATCACGCGCCCCACATCCCCCGCGTCAATCTCCCGCTCGCGGTCGCTTATCCTCTCTCGCCAAGGCTCAATCTGCGCCTCCCACGGTCGCCGCGCGATGTCGATACACGAGTTGAACCATCGCAACCCCCAGGCATGATTCGCGGCCAGATCCTCGAAACCCGGCCGAGCCACCGAATGACCATGAAACGGGTTGAGCCCCCTGATCAATTCCACAAATTCTTGGGGTACATCATCTGGCGGTTCAATCTCGTCCATCGGCTGGTAAACGTCGGCGAACGTTAGCTCGCCAGCCCTGGCGCGTTCCATCGAATCATGAAAATACGCACGCTCTCCCCGAAAGATCGCCACCAGGATCGGCCGCTCCGCCTCAGCCAGCAAATCATCCCGGACGTCCGCCAGCGATTCATCGCTCAGCTCCGCGCTCGACATCACTCGTTTCAACCGAGTGGCAGCGACCATCCGGATCGCCGCCGCCGTCAAATGAAGTATGAGCAGCGGTGCAGCGCCGAGCGCAGTCGAAACCGAAAGCAACGCGCGAGCCGAGAGCAACGCCCCTTCACTCTCACCACGTTTCATCCGAACCTCTGCGTCCGCGTCGAGCAGTCGAGCCAGGCTTCGCGCTCGCCTCGCAGGCTCGAAAGTTGCCTCTACCGAATCCCTTGCCAGGTCGTGCAGGGGAGGGCACCCTTCTTGCCGAAGTCCAGCCAACCGCCGCCCCGCCTCCCACGACTCCGCGCCACCCGCAAGCCGAATCTCCTCGCTCGCTTCCACTGACGTATTCCCGCACGCGACCGAGCAGTCCTCCGCATCTATCAGCTCCATCGGAAGCTCCGCAAGGACCGCCTCGACCGCGCCCCAACTATTCTCACCCGCCTCGCGCCGTCGCAACCCGGCCACCAGATCGCCCCAGCGCCAGTCTGGGTCAAGCCGGTCCGTCTCACGTATCAGCAAATCCAGCTCATGCTCAGCACCAACGTTTCTCATCGACGTCTCCCCCATGGAGCCACGAACCTCAGCGCCACATCGCACGACTTAACAGCCTAGCCCTCAGCGGCTTCCGACTCAACCAACCGATCCACACCGCAATAACTCAAATCCGCCCTTCCCTCAAACCGCCCCAAGAACTTCGCCCGCCTCATCTCAAACGCCTCCATCCGCGTCTTATTCTCTCTCGTCACACACACAATCAATCCCTCTCATCGAATGTTAACGAGCACCGAGAGTACCGTGTCACCTACGTCCCCGGCTCCCCACGTCATACAGCCGCACCCCAATATCACTCACAAGCGGGTCAATTGCCCCGCTGTCATCCTTCCCATCACGCCCCACCGCGTAGATCACCAGCCCGTCGTCGATCGGCTTGATCCGCATCGGCTTCCCGTCGTAAGGATCAACGACCGGCGTGTTGAGAAAATCAGGACTCATATCGGCCTGGGATTCCGGCCATCGGCCCCGCTCCCGCCGAAACCGCTCCGCCGCGATTGCCACCGCCCCACAACCCAGTCTCGCCGCCGCACGCTGATCGGCGGCCCCAGCTTCATCAGGCGACGATAAAAACATCGAAACCATCAAGTTCGCCCTGCCCTTCAACACATTCGATCGAAGCCCCAGGAGTTCCTCCCTCCACGCCTCCCAGAACGGGCCTTGCTCGTGCAACGGCCGCTTCGCATTCTCAACAGCCCGCGTCATCAGTCGCAAACCCACCGCCTGGTTGTGCCGGTAAAATTCCTGGGCATTCGCAGTGCGCCGCAGTGTCTCGGCCAGATCATCCTGAAAGTGACCCTCCGCCACTTCCTCAGCGCTCAACGCTCCGGTCGCCAGACGTTCCAGCAATTCAAAATACATGGCCCGTTCGCCACGCAGAGCATACAAAGCCCGCGGCTCACCCCGCTCGCGCAATAATTCGCCCTGCAGCAGGGCAAGCGAAGCCTCCGTCGGCTCGCAACGCGCCAGCACTCGCATCAAGGCGTCGACGGCCAGGCCATCGATCGCCATCCTCATGAGCTGCGAGACCAGCGTCGGATCGTCGCCGATCGAACGCCCCACGTTCAGCATAGCCCGCACCGATTCGACCGCTCCCTCCGCGTCGTCCGCCTCAAGCCGGTCGGCCATGTCCATCGTCAAAAGCCGTTGCAGCATTCGGCACTCACCAACGTGGGGCAGGGGGGTGGTATACGGGTTACCCGCCGTCGTGTATTCCGTCTGACCCTCGGGAAGCCGAGCCAGCTCTCGCGCCGCCGTCACCGCCGGCGCAAGAGCTTTCAGTTGCTCACGAAGCCCCAGGGCCGCGTCTTCATGCAGCCGGCGCTCGATCGGTGTCGAATGGATTACCGTCAACCAGTGCGGCTCCTGCGGCCAATCCTCCAGCAAAATCCGCCGCGCCTCTTTTACCTTCAACGCCGCGTTGATCGCGTCCGGCATCCGAGCCCGCGCCCGCCGCCCCAGAATATCCTCCAGCCGCCACCCAGGATCCAGGCGATCCGCCTCAGCGATGGCTTCCGTGAGCGCGCCGTCCGAATGGAAAACGGAAGCCCCGATCACGGCCCCTATCGTCACGTATACACAACATATCAAACGCATGTTCAGTCCTTATTCCGCTGCCCGCCCCACCCACACCGCCTGCCCCACCCTTTTCCCCACCAGCCCCCCCAGCCTCTCCAAAAACTCCGCCCGCCTCATCTCAAACGCACCCATCCGCACCATATGCTCGCTCGTCACCTGGCAATCAATCAACTCAATTCCCCGCGCCACACACTCCCGCGCCAGCCCCACCAACGCCACCTTCGACGCATCCCTCCGCCCCGCGAACATCGACTCCCCAAAAAACGCCCCCCCAATCTGCACTCCATAAATCCCCCCCACCAACTCGCCCTCAGCCCATGTTTCCACCGAATGTGCATACCCCGCGTCGTGCAAATCACCATACGCCCGCAAGATATCGGCGTTGATCCACGTCCCGCTCTCGTGCCGCCTCGGGATCGACGCGCACGCCCGCATCACTGCCCGAAACGCGGTGTCCACCCGCACCTCAAACCGCCCTTGCCGCATCGTTCGCGCCAGCCGTCGCGACACATGCACATCCCCAGGAATCAACACCAATCGCGGATCAGGGCACCACCACAAAATCGGCGGCCGGTCATACCAGGGAAACATCCCCCGCGAATACGCCGCAACCAACCACTCGCGATTGAGCTTCCCCCCAACCGCCAACACTCCCTCCGGCTCCGCCAGTTCCGCCGGCGGAAACTCCGGTCGACGCCCCAATCGAAAAATTGGCATCGCGACACGCCCCACCCACGTCCGCTCACTCACCCTCGATGAAACCCATCTCACACCACGATACCCATCCTCCAGCACGTCGCAAACCAACCCGTAGCCTGCCGTCGGCGGGCCAACGGCCCGCGCAACGCACATCCCAACAGGTCGAACGTCTGAACCAGGCCACCCCAAAGAATCCGCCCCCTTGACACCCCCGCCCAATCCGCTACTCTGTCGTGCGTAGTAGCTGGCAACATCGCAACACACAGGAGCCTCCCCAAGCTCATGGGTGCCTGGGAAACCCAGATGCGCAAGGGCGTCGTCGAGCTGGCCGTGCTGGCGATCCTCGCCCGCGGCGAGAGCTACGGCTACCGCATCCTCGAACAGCTCCACCGTCTCGATGGCCTCGAGCTGACCGAGAGCACCGTCTACCCCGCACTCACCCGCATGGCCCGCGAGGGCCTCCTCGCCATCCGCACCCAACCCTCCCCCAGCGGCCCACCCAGGCGCTACTATCGACTCACCCCCACCGGCGCGAAACGCCTCGGCCAAATGGCCGCCTCGTGGCACGCCCTCGTCGGTTCCTTGTCCGATCTTCTCACACAAAACGAAGGAGCGACCCCACCATGACGACGACGACCATGATGACCGAAGCCCCCGCGCGCCCTCTCACCCGCGACGCCCGACACCTCATCGACGCCCGCCTCGACACCATCGACCGCATGCTCGTCGGCCGCCTCCCCCGCGCCGATCGCATCGCCATCGCCCGCGATGTCGAGCTCCAAATCCACGACCTGCTCCAGGAACGCGACACCGAAAACGAACTCGGCCGTGACGACGTCCTCGAAGTCCTCGCCCGCCTCGACCCACCCGAAGCCTTCCTCCCCGAAGAATCCCTCGAAATCAGCGGCTCCCTCCCCGTTCGCCTCGCCGCCGTCGGCGCAACCCCCCGCTCCACACCCACGCACGCCGGGGTGGCACCCAAACCAACCTGGCACGCCAAGGCATCGGGCGTCCTCGGAATCATCTCCCTCGTTCTGGTTTTCCTCGTCCCCATTGCCTACATGCTCGCCATGATCGCTGGGAGCGAACTCCTCCTATGGGGAGGAGCCGTGGCGACGATCATCCCCGCCTTCATAACAGGTCTGCTGGCTCTTATCTTCGGACTCATCGCCCGCCCCAAAACCGGCTGGGCGATCGCCGGCTCAATCACCGGTGGCCTCGCCATGCTCGGCTCGATGGTCCTCGGCGCCTACCTGATCCTGATCCTCCTCGCGTCCAGCAGATAAAAGAGAATCCCCTCACGGCCCACCTCCGATGCGTCGCTAATCAAATCATACCCAGCCCGTAGGGTGTGTCAGGCCGTACCCGGCCGCAACGCACCTCACTCCCGAGAAACGTATCAGCCGCTCCTCGGGAGTGTTCACGACTCAAAAGCCGAACAGGGCAGGGGTGGGCCAAACAAGTCTCTCATCTCCAAACACCCACCCCAACTGCGTCGACCTGCGGAATCTTCGGATCGCCTCTTTGCTTATCTGCTTGGTCCTCTCTGCGTTCTTCGCATCCCTTTGCGACTTTGCGTGAAACTCTTCTATTATCTCAATATCCGCGACGATCTACGTCATCTGCGGATTCTCTCCCCCGTTCCCTGTCTTGTTGCGTTCTTCTCATCACTTTGCGACTTTGCGTGAAACTCGCCCTTGCCACGGTCCACGCCATCCCCGGGATCGTCTTGTCCGTGTTCCGCGCCCCCCACTTTTTTCCAGATAATCCCGATCCCCACCTCCGACCATCTCCATTGATCCTCTCAACAACAATGGAGCCATCACGATGAACCCCGCCCTCGTCGCTCTTCCATTCTGGACCCAGCTCCTCCCGCTCCCCGCCGGCCTCGACGCCGCCTTCCTCAACTGGCTCATCGCCCACATCGAATCCCACTACGCCCCGCGCAGCTCGCACGAGCAATTCCTCGCCGCCCGCATCGCCCAGGCCATGGCCCGTCTCCACCTCTCCGCACTCCGCGAAACCGAGACGCCCGACTCCCTCTGGCTCCGCTACGAATCCCACGCCGACCGCCAGCTCCGCGACGCCCAAAAAGCCTGGCACGCCCTCAGGGCCGAGGAAGCCGCGACCTTGCCTCCACAATCAGAGAATCCACCCACCAACCCACCAGCCAAACCCGCACCCGCAACCAAGCCCGCCATCGCCACATCGCCCATCCCAACCATCGCCGAGCTGTTCCAGGGCGTCAGCACCAGTCGCTCGTCGACCAGCGCAACCGCATCCCAGCCGCACCCCAACGGCAACGGCAAACTCACCTCGGGCAACGGCAAAGCGTCCTGAAATCCAGCCCAAAGTGCCCGCAAAGACCCATTCCGGGCATTTGAAACATAAGACCCATTATCAGACGTTGAGAATCGGCGTTTTTTCGCCCGCTCGACTCACCTCAGCTCGTTCGACCGCCGCCCTCGCTCTCGTCCGACGACCAACCCGGCCGCCGATACCGCCGCGCCCGCAGCCGATCATGCGGCCCTCGATAGATCGAAGGCTTCGACTTCAGGTCAAACGCCTCCACGATCCGCTCGGCCGCGCGCTCGCTTGCCCCGGGCTTCGCCACCTCGTCACGCAGCTTCGTCAGTCGCTCCACCGCCAGCCCACGCTCCGCGGGATCGTTCAACCACCGCAACGCCCACCCGGCCAGCTCCGGCGATGCGTCCCGGTCCACCAGATACTCCGGCATCACCTCAGCATCCGCCAGCAAGTTCACCAGCGAGATGTACTTCGCCTTGATGAACGGCCGCGCGATCATCAGATCCACCGGCTTCACCGTATACAGCACCACGGTCGGCAACGTCTCGTGCATCAGCTCCAGGCTCACCGACCCGGACACCGCCCACGCCACATCCGCCAATCGAATCAACTCCGCCGTCCGACCCGCATGCACCATCAATCGCTCGGGATCTATCACCGGCGTCGTCACCTCTGGCTTCCGCCGCGCCGCCGACGCCTCACGCGCTGCCAGTCCGCGCACCAGCGCCGCATGCCGCGCGTGCAGACACGAGACCACAAACCTCACGTCAGGCCGCGCCAAACGCACCCGCTCCGCCGCGCGCAGCAAGGTCGGCAGGTTCCTCGTGATCTCTTTCGTCCGCGATCCCGGCAACAACGCCACCACCGGCCCGACGTACGTCTGCGCCTCGGCCAGGAACTCGAAATCGAGCGTCCGCTCGGTCAACTCGTCGAAGTACGGATGCCCGACGTACTCGGCCTTCGCGAACCCACGCGCCGCATACCATTCCGGCTCAAACGGCAGACTGCACAACGCCAGATCCACCGTCCGCTTCATCTTCTCAACCCGCCACCCTGCCCAGGCCCAGAGCTGCGGCGGCACGAAATACACCACCGGTATCCCATGCTTCTTCGCCCGCCGCGCCAGATGCCAGTGGAACCCCGGATAGTCAACAAGGATCAACGCCGAAGGCTTCTGCTCGCGGAACACCTTCTCGGCGTCGTCCAGCAACTGGAAAAACGTGCGAATATGTTGAAAAACCTGAGCAAACCACATGATCGCCAGATCAACAAGCGGATACATCACCTGCACGCCCGCCCGCGCCATCTGCGGCCCGCCGAACCCGACAAATTCCGCCTCGGGCGCGATCTTGCGGATCGACCGAATCAAATTCGCCGCGTGCAGATCACCGCTCGGCTCACCCGCCGAAATGAAAACCAGCATCGAGGTCTCTCTCCGCATCCCTGCCGCCGGTCAATCCACCCAACTCATCCCGGGAACTCCGTTTCCCCGACCATGCCCGCGGACATTAGCAGACACGCCCTTTTCCGAATAGACGAACCACAAAACCCCGACCCTTTTCATGATTGCATGCAGCGCGCCGCAACAGGGCTTACCTCAGTCCCGTCTCGCGCCTAGAATGTCGCCATATCTCGCTGCTCCCTTAACCCCGCAAGGGGCGACCGATCCTAAGGATCGATTTCTCACGCAACGCCCAGGGTTTGGTTGAGCATCGCTCTTGGCCAGCCCCCTACACCGGGCGTTTCCCTGAGGTGGCCTGATTCCGGCCACCTCTACTTGTCCTGATCCAGCACCCTGGAGCGTCCTCTCCTCATGGCTCGTGTTGTCCTCGCAATGTCCGGCGGCGTCGATAGTTCGGTCGCGGCCCACCTGCTCAAGCAGCAGGGCCACGAAGTTCTCGGCCTGTTCATGCGTACCGGTTCCTTCGAGGGCGACACGGCCCGGCGCACCAAGACATGCTGCTCGGCAACCGACGCCATCGATGCCCAGGCCGTTGCCGACCGCCTCGATATCCCCTTCTTCGCCCTCGACTTCGAGCGTCATTTCGATCGGATTCAGGACTATTTCGCCGACGAATATTTCGCCGGCCGCACGCCCAACCCGTGCGTCATGTGCAACATCTGGCTCAAGTTCGGCAGCCTCCACGACTACGGCCGCCAGGTTGGGGCCGACCACGTGGCCACCGGCCACTATGCACAGATCGTCCCCGGCCCCGAGGGCACGCCCCGCCTCGCCCGCGCCATCGACCGCGACAAGGATCAGTCCTACGTCCTGTTTGGTCTCGATCGAAGTCTGCTGGATCACGTCCTCCTGCCCGTCGGCGGCTATGCCAAGGCCCAGATC
Source organism: Isosphaeraceae bacterium (assembly GCA_041750675.1). Taxonomy (GTDB): domain Bacteria; phylum Planctomycetota; class Planctomycetia; order Isosphaerales; family Isosphaeraceae; genus BPJS01. The sequence continues at coordinate 10,356 of JBGSYY010000634.1, forward strand.
CGTCGGATCGCGCAGGAGCTTGGCCTGCCGGTCCACGACAAGCCCGACAGCCAGGAAATCTGCTTC
>JBGSYY010000635.1:0-4233 GCA_041750675.1 Isosphaeraceae bacterium
TTCGGCGGGTGCTGGCGCGGATCGGCGACGAGCGGAGCACGACCGCGAGCGTTGTGTCGGACGTGCGGGGGCAGGTGGATGAGATCAAGGGGTTTATCGCGGAACGCGGGATACTGGCGCTGCCGGAGCCGGATCGGTGTGCGATTTTGGAGATGCCGGAGTTCATGCGGGGCAATTCGACGGCGTATTTGAACTCGGCCGCGCCGCTCGATCCGGAGGGTCGGAGCGAGTATGCCGTCAGCCCGCCGCCCTCGAACTGGACTGCCGAGCAGGTTGAGAGCTATTTCCGCGAATACAACCGACGGATGCTGAAGATTTTGACGATCCACGAGGCGTATCCGGGTCATTATGTTCAGCTGGAGTATGCCAACCGGAATCCGAGCTTGATTCGGCGAGTGTTGCAGTCGGGGCCGTATGTCGAGGGCTGGGCAGTTTACACCGAGCAGATGATGCTGGATCAGGGCTTTGGCGACGGCGACCTGGCCTTGCGGATGCAGCAGTTGAAGTTTTACCTGCGTGCGGTGATCAACGCGATTCTCGACCAGCGGATGCACCGGGGTGATTTTTCGGACGAAGAGGCGATGCGCCTGCTGGTCGAGGTTGGCTTTCAGACCGAGGGCGAGGCGTTGGGGAAGATCATTCGCGCCAAGCAAAGCTCTTGTCAGCTTTCGACGTACTTCGTGGGCCGGGTGGCCCATTATCGATTGCGGCAGGCGATTCAGCGCGAGCAGGGGGAGGCATTCGACCTGGCCCGTTATCACGAGGCGGTTTTGCGCCAGGGATCGGTGCCGGTGCGGCATCTGCCGGGGCTTGTGCGTGAGGCGCTCGGTCGTTGAGCGGGGAATGGTCGGCTTATTCTTCGCGGAGACGAAAGACGTCGCCGAGGTTCAGTTCGCCGAAATCGACGGGCAAGCGAGATGGATCGTCATCGCCATTCTTGGCGACGGTCTCGCCTGGCTGGGGCGCGGGTGGCCGTTTCGTGGGCAGGGTTTGCGGTGGGGGAGTCGCGGGCTGTGAGAAAGGGACCGGGGTGGCGTCGACCGGGGCGAAGCCGTGATTGGAGTCGACACTGCCGGGCAGGCCTTGCTCGAGGCGGAAGAGTAGGTGGCCAATGGCGATTTCATCGTCGATATCGAGCTGGGCTTCGGAAACCTGGCGACCGTTGACCCAGCAGCCGTGGCGGCTACCCAGGTCGCGGAGCACGACTTGCTGATCGATGATGGCCAGGCAACAGTGCCTGCGCGAAATCTGGGGACGGTCGAGGCGGACATCGCACTCGGGATGGCGACCGACGAGTTGCACGGGCCGGTTGAGCGAGATCGGTGGGGTATTGCCAGGCATCAAGGGGACAAGTCGGGCCGGCATGAATCCTCTGCCTTGTACTTCGAGTCGTTCGCGGCGGCGCCCACGGCTTCCTGCGGATCGCAATTTGCCTGGAGGATCACCTGAATTTTATAACGATCAGCTAGCTCGGGCGGGAGTAAGCCGCGAACCGCGGCCGCCAACGGGCTATCGTCGGTCGAACCGGGCAAAATCACCATACCGGGAGGCTTATTAGGGGTCACAGCGTCGAGAGGTCGCTCTCGGGGTGATTGCGCATGGGAGTGGTCGGCCGCGCCATTGAGGGAACCCGCCAATGTTCGTTGATTGGCCGAACCATCATCGAGCCTGTAGCGTATGTGGGCAATGGAAAGCTCGTCGCCGACGCGGATACGGCCTTCTTCGACACGATGGCCGTTGATACGGATACCATTCGTGCTGCCGAGATCGCGTACGACGAGCGAAGCCTCGTCATGGGTCATACAACAATGTCGGCGTGAAACCCTGATCGAATCGAGCCGAGCATCGCACTGGGGATGACGCCCCACGATGAGCATGGCCCGGTCGACCGGGATATCAGGTCCTTCATCCAAGGCTACCAAGCACAGGGGCATGGGTTCCACCCTGGGCCAGCACCCTGGCCATAACAAGGAATTAGAAGCCCATCGACGGATCCACGCTATACCAAAATATCGGGACCGCGATCAGCTTGCCCACAGAAATCTTAAAATAAACGCCGAATGTGGGATTCGCACCCACGATTCTCGCACTCAGGCCATGAAAAGGCCCGTTAGGCATTCTGAGCCTTTTGTTCCATGGGAGATATGCTCTTCCAATTCTTGATCTACATGGCGTTCGTTGTCAAGCCTGAGTGCGAAAAAGTCTAATAGATTCACTGCAATAATCAGGCCGTTTGCTTGTCGAAGAGCCTTGTCGTTCCCTGGATTTTCGCGCGGAGCGACGGTTGCCTGGATTAATGGGTTCGCCTCGGCGGACATATGCCTCGCCCCGGTCATGCGCGGTCCCTCAAGGATTCAGCTGGCCTTGAGATTCCAGCCAAGCGAGGGCGTCGGTCAGGGAGTCGCGGACCGGGCGGGGCGTAAGCCCGAGCGCTTGTCGGGTGGCCGAGGCGTCGAAATGCATGGTGCGTTGGGTGAGTCGGACGCCGGTTACCGAAGCCCGGGGCGGCTGGCCGGTGACGGTATCGGCCCAGAACTCGCTCAGATGGGCCACCAGGAGTCCGACCGGGTACGGAACCCGCCATCGTGGCAGCGAAGTGCCGGTTTGCTCCGAGAGGATGCCGAGCAATTCACGCAGCGTGAGGTTTTCACCGCCGAGCAGATGCCGGACGCCGACTCGGCCGGCGTCCATGACGCGGATCAAGCCCTGAGCGACGTCGCGGACGTCGATCAGGTTGAGCGTGCAATCCATGATGGCGGGCAGCTCGCCGCGGGCGAAGTCGCGGATCAGGCGAGTGGGCGGCGAGAGGCCCCGGTCGCCAGGGCCGACCGGCATCGTGGGGTTGGCGACGAACACCGCATGACCGGCCTTTGCCCTGTCGAAAGCGGCCACCTCGGCTCTGAGCTTCGAGAGGCAGTAAGGTCCGACGGCGTCGGCCTCGGTGATCTGGACATCCTCGGCGATCGTCCCCGTGGTGTGGGCGCAGGTGAGGATGCTCTCGGTGCTGCAATGGACGATTCGCTCCGCGCCTGCGGCGATTGCCGCGTCAAGGACGTGAATCGTCCCCTGGTGGTTGACCGCGTCGAAATCGCGGCGGTCGCGGGTCCAGAGGTTGGGGTTGGCAGCGAGGTGATAGACACGGCAGGCGTTTTTCAGTGCGGGACCAAGGACGACGGGGTCGCGAATATCGGCGTGGACGACCTCGACGGACGCGGGCAGGTGATCGACGGGAGCGCCGGGACGCTCGATGACGCGGACCTTTTCGCCTCGTGCCGCGAGCTGTTCGACCAGATGGCTGCCGATGAACCCGGCGCCGCCGGTGACGATGGTGAGGGGGGTGCCGGTTGTCATGGTTTGTCAGGCAAAGAACTCGGCGACCGGGCAGGCGAAGCCGGGCAGCTCGGGGATGGCGTCGACTGTATTGTCCGGGCCGAGGACGCGGGGTGTCACCGTGTCGCCGCGGAAGATGGTGACGGTGCGTTGGCCGGGATCGGCGATCCAGACCGAGGCGATGCCGGCGCGGAGGTAGTCGGCCACCTTGAGCATCACGTCGGCCGGGCGATTGCCGGGAGAGAGGACCTCGACCACCAATTCGGGAAGGACGTCCGCACGCCTGGTACCGAGTTGCTCGCGGGGGAGGCGCTGGGCGTTGTAGTAGGCGACATCAGGCCCGCGCACGGTGTCGGCTCCGATCCGGACCGCCGAATCGTTGGTGACCGCGTAGCCGTGACCCGTGCGGCGGCCGAATTCTCGCAGGCCCGCGTAAATATTCCCGCAGTAGTATCCATGTTCAGGGCTGGGTGGGGGCGTCATCGCCACGATCTCTCCCCGAACGAGTTCATGTTGACCCTCGCCGAGATCCATGGCGAGAAACTCGTCGACGGTGATCCGGGACTTGGTCGCGGTGGCCATCTTGGGAGATTCCTTGAAGGGGCGATACGGTGACGCCCGCATTCTCGCGTTGTCTCATGGGATTGTAACCGAGTCGCCGCCGATCCGCGGCGAGAGTACCTCGTAAAGCGACTTCTCGGGGACCGGCACCGGGCGGGGCCGCAGCACGTCGGCCTGGACGAGATCGTCGAACAGAGCGTGAGTCACGAAATCGGTGAAGCCGTAGTTGCCGGGACTTCGATAACGATTGATCTCGGACCAGTCGACCCAGACGTGGGTGATGCCGCGTTCGTGCAGGGCGGCGGCGACCTGGGCCGGGGCGCGGCCGGCGGCGAGGCGCTC
>JBGSYY010000636.1:0-6293 GCA_041750675.1 Isosphaeraceae bacterium
CCGGCAGTCGAGCCCAAGACCCCGCCGCGACCACGCGACGCACCCCGAGAGGCCGACCCCGCGGCTGTGAAGTTTGAGGCGTTGAAGCGGCGGGTCCACGGGCAACTCGTGGACCGGCTGGACATGAACCGGGTCAATGAGATGGACCCGGTGAACTTGCGGGCCGACATTCGCAACGTGGTCGAGCATCTTTGCGACACCGAAGACCCGTTGCTGAACCGTGCGGATCGGCAGCGGATCGTCGACGAGATTCTGGACGAGACGTTCGGGCTGGGGCCGCTGGAGTTGCTGCTCAAGGACGACCAGATCGGCGACATCATGATCAACGGGCCGCATCATGTCTTCATCGAGAAGGCGGGGCGGATTCAGAAGTCGGAAGTCGTCTTTCGCGACAACGAGCATCTGCTTCAGATCATTGATCGAATCGTGTCGCGAGTGGGGCGGCGAGTGGACGAGACATCGCCGATGGTCGATGCGCGGCTTCCCAACGGGTCGCGTGTCAACGCGATCATTCCGCCGGTGGCGCTGGACGGGGCGGTGTTGACGATCCGTATGTTCGGGTCGAAGCCGCTGGACAAGAACGATTTGCTGCGGTTCAAGGCGTTCACGCCTGAGATGCTGATGCTGCTGGAGGGGGCCATGAAGGCCCGCCTGAACGTGATCATTTCGGGTGGAACGGGGTCGGGAAAAACGACGCTCCTGAACACGCTTTCGAGCTTCATCCAGATGGACCACCGGATCATCACGATCGAGGACGCGGCCGAATTGCAGCTTCAGCAGGAGCACGTGGTTCGGCTGGAGACGCGGCCGCCGAACATTGAAGGGCGCGGGTCGATCACGGCGACCGACCTGGTGAAAAACGCTCTCCGAATGCGGCCCGACCGGATCATCATCGGCGAGTGCCGAGGCGCGGAGACGCTGGATATGATCCAGGCGATGAACACGGGCCACGAAGGTTCGATGACGACGGTGCATGCCAACACCCCGCGTGATGCACTCTCGCGGCTGGAGACGATGATCAGCATGGCGGGCCTGGAGCTGCCGATCCGGGCGTTGCGGAATCAGTTCGCCTCGGCCGTCGATTTGATCATCCAGGCGAGCCGTTTGCAGGGCGGGCCGCGTAAGGTGACGAGCATCACCGAGGTGGTCGGCATGGAAGGCGACACGATCATCATGCAGGAGATTTTCGCGTTCCGTCAGACGGGGCTGGACACGAACGGCCGCGCACACGGCGAGTTCGTCGCGACGGGGATTCGGCCGACGTTCATGGACCGCCTTGACTATGCCGGGTGTTCGCTACCTGTTGATTTGTTTCGCCAGCGCGTTTTGATCAAGGACTGAAAGTTGGAAGCCGCCATGCAAGCTCGCGGGGAGAAACGAATATGAATACGACGATGTTGCCCATGGCGGTCGGCCTGGGCGTGATCATGCTGGTCGCGCTTGTCGGGCTGGTGATGAGCGGCGGTGACACGGCGAAGGCCGAGCAACGGCTCGACGAGATGGAAGGGAAGCGGGTCAAGAGCCGCAAGACCGAAACCGCCGCGGGCGACCTACTCAAGGCGCCGGCGATCGACCTAGGTCGATCGAATATGTGGTTTCTCCGCATCTTCAGCTCGGAGGGCTTGAGCAAGCTGTATGAGCAGGCCGATGTGGGGATCGGGTTTCCCCTGTTTCTGGGAATCGCCTGCGGCCTGTCAATCACCGGGGCTCTGGTGGCTTTTGTGCTGCATCTGCCGCCTCTGACAGTGCCGATGGCCGCCGTGGTACTGGGTGGGCTGCCGTTTTTCTGGCTGAGTCTGCGGCGCAAGAAGCGGATCAAGAAGTTCATGACGCAGATGCCGGACGCGATGGACCTGATCGGCCGAGCATTGCGTGCGGGGCACGGTCTGGCGTCGGGCCTGAACGTGGTGGCCGACGAGATGCCGCCGCCGATCTCGGACGAGTTCGGCCGGATCTACGAAGAGCAGAATCTGGGCATACCGATTGAGGAGGCGTTGCGGGGCCTCTCGGAACGGATACCGACGATGGATGTGCGGTTTTTCGTGACGGCGGTGGTGATTCAGCGCTCGACGGGCGGCGATCTGGCGGAGGTGCTCGACAAGATTGGCCGGTTGATCCGCGAGCGGTTCCAGATCCTGGGTCAGGTGAAGTCGCTGACGGGCGAAGGTCGGATCTCGGGGGCGATTTTGCTGGCGATGCCACCGTTACTCATGGCGTTCGTCTACACGACGAACCCGGATTACATCAGCCTGCTTTACACAACCGACATCGGCAAGAAGATGCTCATGATCACGGCGGGGCTGCAGCTCGTCGGGGCGGCGGCGATCAAGAAGATCGTAACGATCAAGGTTTAAGGTAAGCACGCATGAACGCGGCAACACTTGTACCCGTCGCGGTTTTCCTGGCCATGGCGCTGGGCGTTTGGGGTGGGCTTTCGAGCTTGGCCGAGCGGCAATCGCGCGCCACGGACCGCCTGAATCGGCTGCTCAAGGCCACGGCCAACCGTCCGCGAGCGGACGTGTTGCTGCGCAAGCAGGATCGAATTCAGTCGATGGTGGCGCGGGCGGCGCCGGCGTTGTCGAAGCCGCTGCAACCGCGCAAGGAAGCCGACCTGGGCAAGCTGAAGCTCGCGCTCTTGAATGCGGGATTTCGGCAAGAGCAGGCGGTGCAGGTTTTCCTGGGTATCAAGGTGTTATGCCTGCTGGTGGCGGCCGGTGTTGCGGCACCGATCGTGTATATGAAGCATGGCTTCGACATGACGGGAATGCAGATCATTTTCGCCGCGGGCGGGATCGCGTTTTATCTACCGGGCGTGGTGCTGAGCGTAATCAAGAAGAAGCGACAGGAAGCCGTCTTTCTGGGGCTGCCGGACGCGCTCGACCTGATGGTTGTGTGCGTTGAAGCGGGCCTGGGGCTGGACTCGGCGATGAGGCGAGTGGCCAGCGAGATGATTGAATCGTGTCCGGTGCTGTGCGAGGAATTGGCGATCGCCAATTTCCAGGTGCAGATGGGCCGACCACGCAAGGAGGTGCTTCATGACCTCGGCCAGCGCACGGGGGTGGACGACGTCCGCGCTCTGGCGGCGGTCCTGATCCAGGCGGAGCGGTTCGGCGCGAGTATCGCTCAGGCCTTGCGCATTCAGTCGGACTCGATGCGGATTCGGCGCCGCCAGCTTGCCGAGGAGCGTGCCGCCAAGGTGGCCGTGCTCCTGCTGCTGCCCCTCATTTTGTTCATTTTCCCAGGGATCTTCGTGGTGCTTGTCGGCCCTGCCGGGATCAAGATCGCCACGACGCTCATGGCCCAGTAGGCCGGAGCTCCATTCGATGCGTCATCGTGAACCGATCGTCCGCGAATTGCGGGAGCCGCCCACCTATCGGCTGGGTCCGCGTCTCTTGTTGATTGGAGGGTTGCTCGCGGTCGCACCGTTCGCGGTCGACGCTTTCAACATCTGCAAGGCCAACTGGGATATCTGGAATGGTGTGTCGTATCCCTATATCTCGACACCGGCAATCGACTGGACGGGACAGGCGCTGGCGTCGCTCCGCCGGGCGGGCTGGAAGGAGATCAGTCCCTATCTGCGCGACCCGGCGTGGAAGCCGGTACCCACGATCATGTTCGCGATCGGCTGGGCCTTTGTGGCAGGTTTGTTTCTGCGGGGATCGGTGAAGCACTGATTCTGCCGCGGCATAGCGAGGTGATGGTCTCGTTACGAAGAGGGCTGCTCGTCATTTTGGCGGGCGGCCTATTCGTCTGTGCGGGAGCTTGCCGCGAGTACCCCATTCCAAGGGATCTTGATCTGTCCGGCGCGGCCGCGCAGTTCACAACGCAATGGCATATCGGCCCTTTCGACGTGCAGTTCGCGTTCGGAACGGTCGCATTCCTGGTTCGATCGCGTGGGAGTCGGGCGAATGACCACCAGCGGCGCTCGGCGACTTGATGGATGTGGCCGTGGTCTGCGCGAAGCTACGAAACGATCGAGAGTCCGCGATTACGTTCGAGGTTGGGATCACGATGGTCCTGTACAACAACTCGGATCAGTATGGATCGATGCAGATCACGACCAAGACCCGAGGGCCGCAGGGACGCGGGATACTGGGTGAGTTCGCCGAAACAGGGCAAAGGAATTTGGAGGAGCGCCAATCCTATTCACGGCTTTTCGGTAGAATCCCTTTTGCGGGCTGGTCCAACCGCCCGCTTCGATTACCAATGCAACGAACGCAGGCAAAGAGGCAGAGGATGGCATTCGACCAACCTTCCAACGTTGACGAGGCAGCGCGATCGTTGCCAATCTCCCGTGCCGGTTCGCTTTTCGAGCCAGGGCAGGGGCCCTGGAGCGCGCGGTTGGCGTCGGTGGTTGAGATGATGCGTGAGATGAGTCAGCAGACCGATCCGCAGGAGATGGTGCGTGCCTATGCCAGCCGGATTCGTCAGCTCTTGCCGACCGAGCGGTCGGTGAGCCTGAGTCGGCGCGACCTGGACGCTCCGAAGTTCCGCGTCACGCGGTTTACCGGTTGGGCGGACGCGGTGAATCCCTGGGCCGAGCGGGATCGGCTACCGTTGCTCTCGGGCGGATTGCTCGGCGAGATTATGTACGGCGATCAGCCTTTGATTCTGGACGACCTCACGGCGCGGCTGGACCCCACTGATCCGGCCTTCCCGTATCTGGACGGCATGCGATCGCTCATGGCGTTACCGAATTACGACCGGGGCGTCGCGCTGAACTGGACGATGCTGCTGCGTTCGGAGCCGGCGGCATTCGATCGCGAGGGACTGCCCGAGCGAGTCTGGATGAGCAATTTGTTTGGTCGTGCGACTCAGAATCTGGTTTTGTCGGAAGATCTGAGGAAGGCGTATGCCCTGGTGGAGCGTGAGCTTCAAGTGGTTGCCGATATCCAGAGATCGCTTCTGCCCAGGGCGTTGCCAACCGTGCCGAAGCTGGACCTCGCGGTGTTTTACCGGGCTTCGCGGTGGGCTGGTGGGGATTACTACGACCTGTTCCCACTGCCGGATGGTCGCTGGGGGATCTTGATCGCCGATGTGAGCGGGCATGGAACACCGGCGGCAGTGGTGATGGCGATCACACAGACGATCGCTCGCGGCTCTTCAGCGGCGCAGCTTGTGCCGAACCGGTTTCTGGGGCATCTGAACCACCGACTGGCGCGGGGGTACACGGATCAATCCGGCCATTTCGTCACGGCGTTTTATGGTGTTTTTGATCCCCGAACGCGGCGCTTCGAGTATGCGGTCGCCGGGCACAACCCGCCTCGGGTGAAGCGATGCGCAACTTCGCACGTGTTCACGCTCGACGACGTGAACGGGCTCCCGCTGGGGCTGTTCGAGGATCAGAATTACGAACTGGGTCGGTTTGACCTCATGGCGGGCGACCAGCTCGTTTTGTATACGGATGGGATTACCGAGGCGATGGACCCAGCGGGCCAGCTATTCGGCGTCGAGCGGCTGGATTCGGCGATCAGCCGTTGCGGTCAACCGGCGGAGTGCTTGATCCAGTCCGTGCTCTCATCCGTCGAGACGTTCATCCAGGGAGAGCCACTGGCCGACGACCAGACGCTGCTCGTCGGGAGTGTGGGCTGACTTGGCGGGTGACACTTCCGCGACATCAGGCGGCGGTGCGAATCAATCGGGCCAGCTCGGCGATCCAGGCCTCGATGGCCAGGCCGAGATTGGCACGGCGCAGGATATGGTAGTCGGCGTCGAGGCAGCGTTCGACCAGGAGAAAGACGATCTCGGGTTCGAGTCGGGCGGCGAGTCGCTGGGCGGCCTGTCGGTCGGCGGGGTCGGGCGAGGGGGATTCTAGTCCGGCGGTTTGCCAGAGGACACCTCGGAAAAAACGGGCAAGCTCGCCGGCGAGCAGGCGGGCGCGGTCGCGTTGGAGGGCGTTCTCCTTGCCGGCTTCCTTGGCGAACGCCTCGATCTCCTGGGCGAGCGTGCCGGAGTCGATCGGGCGCTGGTCGTCGGTCAGCGTATCGACGAGGTTGCGGCGGAAGCGCTCGAGGGTGGCGTCGGCCAGACCGATGGCGCGTGCGGCACTGCCCTCGCCGCGTCGAGCGAGCTGCAAGGCTGTCTCGATGTCGCCGGCGGTGCCTTGTTCCATCAGAACGGCGGCGAGATCGGCTTCCGAGAGCGGCTCAAAGCGAACGACGCGGCAGCGTGAGACGACGGTGTCGAGCTGCATTTCGGGCGATGCGCCGATGAGGATGAGGACGGAGCCTTCGGGCGGCTCTTCAAGAGTTTTGAGGAAGGCGTTGGCGGCTTCGTCGCTGAGGGTATCGGCG
>JBGSYY010000637.1:0-6553 GCA_041750675.1 Isosphaeraceae bacterium
CAGCCGCTCAATCGCCCGCCCCAACCCGTCGCCACTCGGATCGCCGGCGAAGTCCGGCACGATCACCAGCGTCGGCACGCCGAGCCTCGCCAGCACGTCGAGCCGCTTCGCGAACAATTCCTCGTGCAACGCACCCACCGCCTCGTCCGCCATCAAACCTCCCTGAGCCGCGGCGGCAACGGCATTCAGTCCCGAGTCAGTCAATCGCTTGCGAGCTTCCTCCACCGGATGCCCTTCGAGATAGGTCTCCAGCTTCGTCAGCCAGAGCTCCACCGCCGTCCAGCCTCCGCGCGCATAGGCGTCAAGGTCCGCCTCAAACGGACTGGCCATCGTCGTCGCCTGGCTTATGCACGGTTTCATACGATTCGCGCCAACGTCCGTTAGTAAGTCCCATCGTCGATCGTCAACGTCTCAACAAACTTCCGCCCAGCGACGGTCCAATCAAAGTAAGCGACTTGATTTCGACGGTCTCCTTCAAGCCGCCAAACACACACTCATCCGGCCGGCACCTGGGCCTCGCCGTCAATCAAATCGCGCAGCAATGTTTCCAGGTTTGCCGAGGGCACTCGCCACTGACGGCAGGTGTCGCGATCGCGAATCGTCACCGTATCATCGGCCGACGTCTGCCCGTCGACGGTGATGCAGTACGGCGTTCCCGCCTCGTCCTGACGACGATACCTCCGCCCCACCGCCCCCTTCTCATCGTAAAACACCGCCAGATGTCGCTTCAATTGGCGATAAATCGCGTCCGCCTTCTCGGGCATCCCGTCCTTCTTCACGAGCGGAAAAATCGCCGCCTTGATCGGCGCCAGCCGGGGGTGAAACCGCAAAACCGTGCGCAACTCGCCACCCACCTCATCCTCCGTATAGGCCTCGCACAGGAACGCCAGCGTCGCCCGATCCGCGCCCGCTGATGGCTCGATCACATGCGGCATGAACCGCGTCTTCGTTTCCTCGTCAAAGTAGCTCAAATCCTTGCCGCTAAACTTCTGGTGCTGGGTCAGGTCGTATTCGCCCCGATGCGCGATTCCCTCCAGCTCGCTCACGCCAAAGGGAAACGCGTACTCAATGTCGGCCGTCGCCGTCGAGTAAAACGCCAGTTCTTCCTGGCCGTGATCACGCAGCCGCAACCGCTCGCTCTTCAAACCATGCTTCACATACCAGCCGAACCGCTCGTTCCGCCAGTATTGATACCAGTGCGCGGAATCCTCGCCGCGGCAAAAAAACTCCAGCTCCATCTGCTCAAACTCTCGCGATCGGAACGTAAAGTTGCGTGGGTTGATTTCATTACGAAAGCTCTTGCCGATCTGCGCGATCCCGAACGGAATCCGCACCCGGCCGGTATCGACCACGTTCTTGAAATTGGCGAAAATCCCCTGCGCCGTTTCCGGCCTCAGATACGCCACCGCCGACGCATCCTCGAGCGCTCCCACATACGTCTTGAACATCAGGTTGAACGACCGAGGCGGCGTGAGCGTCCCCCGCTCATCCGTCGAAGGCCCGATCAGTTTCTCCCGATCCGACTCCGCAACCTCCAAAAACGGGACCACCGTCGGCGGCTGTTCCGGCGTGCCGAATTTCTTGGCCAGCTTGGCCGCTTTCTTCTCCGGAATCGACGCCGCATCCTCCGGGCTGGCTCCGGCACCCACCAGCCAGGCCTCGGTCGGTTCGCCCTTGTGGTTCACGGTCGGAAACAGATGCACGAACACATAAAGCTGATCCGCCCGATACCGTTCCTTCGTCGCCTTGCAATCCACCAGTGGGTCCGAGAACCCGCCGACATGTCCCGACGCCTCCCAGACCCTCGGATTCATGATGATCGAGCAATCCAGGCCCACCACGTCCTCGCGTCCGTGGACCACATCCTGCCACCAGGCGTCCTTGATGTTCCGCTTGAGCTCCACACCCAGAGGGCCATAATCCCAAAACCCGTTGATCCCGCCGTAAACCTCGCTCGACGGGAAAATGAACCCACGACGCTTGCACAAGCTAACCAGTTTATCCATGTCGTCCAGCATGCTCTCGAATCCCTTGTAGGTCGCTGACCTCCCCAGGCCGAAGCCCGCACGCTCGGCGGCTTCGTACCCATAGGTCATCTCCTGGATCGTAACACGTCGGAGGCCATTCGTCTGTCACCCCTCGGATCACAGGCTTCCATCGGCACGACGAAACGCCGCCAGTCGGTCGCCGCCTCGCTCCAGCACCACGGCGAACTTCAACGTATCCACGCCCGCCACGAAATCGATATCGCCTTCCAGTCCAATCGTCCGCACGTTCCGCCCCCCCTGCCCTTGCCGCAACAACGCCGGCAACTCGCTCATCTCCCGCGGCGCGGCCGCCACCGCTATGCGGGCCGCATCATTGGCGACTACGAAATCCCCAGGACGACCGCTGGCCAACCTCCGCGCCAGCACCCCCGCGAAGATCGTGTCTTCCCAGCTCACCTCGCCGTCCGTGCCTGCGCAGACCAGGTGAACCGCCCCTCGTTCCCGACTCCCCCGGATCGAGCGCAGAAATCGCTCCGTCGCTCCCAGATTGAGAAACGATCCCGTCAGAATCCGCTCAAATCCGAGGCAGGCCCTTACCGCACGCGTGCCATTTGTCGTGGTGATCACCAGGCTTCGGCCCGCGCAGCGTTCCGGGGTGTAATCGCCTGGCGAGTTGCCCAGCTCGAAACCCTCGATCGGCAATCCCTTCCGCTCGCCACCCAGCAGGCCGACTCCCGCTCCCAGTCCCGCCGAAACCCTCCGAGCTTCTTCGATCTCCAGGCAAGGCACCGCGGCCTCGCATCCCGACGCCAGGGCCTGGGTGATCACCGAGGTTGCCCGCAGGATATCAATCACCACGGCCGTTTCCCCAGGCCCGGGGTGTGCGGGAAGTCGTTCCGGAAGCAGATGCACGAATACGCCACTGGACGGACTCATCAAGCCCCTCGCTCATTTCCCGAAGTTGCTGGCTCGTCAACACATTCGACGACTCATCCTCACCCCCCTCGCTCTCGCTCAACAAGCCCCCGCTTCGCCTTCTCCCGAATCGTCACTTCCGTTAAGTTAACGCCGTGAATCGTCCCCGCCGATAACCGACTTAGTAGCAGGCGGTCCGGGGACGTTACGGCCTATCCGTCACGAGGCGTCCCCGCCATGGCCCAACCGCCCGCGTTTCAACCTGGTGAGACGGGTGGCGGAATGCCGGAGCCTCAAGGACGCACGCTCCCCCTGACCGAGCCTCGCCGATTCATCGGCGACCTCGCCCACTTCGCCCGCCAGGTGCCCAGCGTGCCTGTCGCTCGGACGATGGACCTCAGTGCGCTCATCGGCCCTCGGCTGGAACACCCCGCCCGTCCCAGTTGGGCCGTCGTGTTCATGAAAGCCTACGCATGCGTCGCCGCCGCGCACGCCCCGCTCCGACGTTGCTTGCTGACCGTCCCCACCGCTCGGCTCTACGAACATCCTCAATCCCACTGCGCTCTCGCCCTGGAACGTGAGTTCAACGGCGAACACGGCATCTTCGTCGGCCTCTTTCGCGCTCCCGACCGCCAATCCCTCGTCGAGCTTGACCAGGCGCTCCGCTTCTACAAGCACGAGCCAGTCGAGTCGATCGGCTTCTTTCGCCAGGAACTACGCGTCTGCCGCGCCCCCTTGCCCATCCGCCGCCTGCTCTGGTGGAGTACGCTGAACATCTCCGGCGTCAAGCGTGCCAAGCGGTTCGGTACCTTTGGCCTCTCCAGTTACGGCTCTCTGGGCGCCGAGCAGTTGCACCCGATCTCACCACTCTCGACGACCCTCACCTACGGTCCCATCGACGACGAGGGCCGTGTCTGCGTCAAGATCATCTACGATCACCGCGTCCTCGACGGGGCGTATGTCGCTCGCCGGCTCGCCGATCTGGAGCACACGCTCCAGTCGGCAATCCACGACGAGCTTCGCGCCGGTGTGTCCCGGCGCGTCGCTCCCGCAGCCTGAGCGAAGCGCCCGGCGACTCGCTCAACGTGTCAGGTCGCGCGTCTCCTGATCGGTTGTCACACGCACCTCCAGGCGGCTCATGATCTCCTTGAGCTGCGACTCCTTGCGGTCGATCCAGAGCACGTTGTCGAGCGCGAATGCCATCGGCTGCCCATAGATGTGCAGCACCAATCGGCCCGAGCCAAGCAGGGCGTACTCCATGATGTCCGGGATCTCCTTGTCGAGCTTCAGGTTCGTCGTCGGAAACCGCTCGAGGTCCGAGAATGGGCCATGATTGTGCAGAATCTCGTTGGGCAAAATCACCCAGTAATCCAGATAGCGCGTCACCCAGATAACGCTCAGAACCAGCAAGAGCGTGGTCGCCACCACAACGTAAAACTGCGCATTCGCGACCACGTACAGGTTGTCCATGAAGTCCACCAGCGGTGGAAGAATGTTGAAATAAACATTCAAATAGAGCGCCAGAAAGACCAGTGCCACCACCCCAAGCACCACGGCAATGATGGTGAACCTGGGAAAGTCGATCGACATCACGACCAGGTTGAGGAAAAACACCGTGAGGAACAAAAGGCCCGCAATGTTCTGGGGCCGGGTGAACCGACGATTCGGTGTCGGCACGGTCGCTCCCTCCGCGGCCGGTTGGGCGGGTGTCTGAACCTCCGCCGCGGCGACGGCCTGAGCCTGGACCTCTCGCTTTGCCGCCTTGCCCGGATCAAGCGTGATGTTGCCGCTGACGAGCATGATGATCGCGCTGATGATCGACGCGATCATTGTCGGTATCACAAAAATCGTTTTCGGATAAGTGAAAATTCGGACGCCCCGGACGGCGGGTATCCTCGATCCCGAACTCCGGTCTTTGGCGATTGCGGCCATCAGGGTCGATCTCCCAGGCTCAATTCCAGAGGTCTGTGACTCAAACGTAGGTCTTGTGCCGACGCGTGGCCATGAGCGAATCAACGGCATGACCGGCATCGTACCGGCGCTCCGAACGACCGTAAAGCGGCCTGCCGCCACGGTTCCGGGCATCCCTGCCTGGAGATTCGCACCTCGGGCTTCGATCTTGAACCCGACGCAATTCCCTCTGGGCATGGAATCGAACCCACTCCGCGCGCGGTGTGTCCTCATCGGGGGTGGACGAAGGGCGGCCAGCCACGTATTCTAGAACTGTGGGGAAAACGAGGGTGGCCCGCCACCCGCGAATCCCCCTCAACGCTTCCCGACCGGGTAGCTCAGTCGGTAGAGCAACGGACTTCAACTCGAACTTTTCCCGAGTTTCTCGGGGATCGTTCCCAAACGGAGCCTCGCGCGGGAACAACTCGAACCGTGCGATGAGAATGCCGCAATTTGCTGGGACACCCTGAGAGCCTCCCCGCCACAACGCAGCCGGTAACGGCCAACGTGACGGCCTGAAAAGCTGGGAGGATTGGGTAATCAGCAGGCGAAGGACACCGGCGGATCGTCGGTTCCAGCCTCAGAGACTCGACGCGGCACGCCTGCGACGGCGATGAGAGAGTCCAGACCCCAACGCGTCCACGGCAAGCAGAATGGGCCACACCAATGGGCCCGACTCTTCCGGAAACGCGGTCGGTGAAAGCCGATGAGGCAGGTTAATCCGTTGGTCGTGGGTTCGAGCCCCACCCCGGTCACTTCACCTGGTACGAGCCTTCCGACTCCTGCCCTTCACGGGCGGGGGCGGCGGCTCGGCCAGGCGCAACACCTCTTCGTACAAAATTGCCAGCCGCTCGCCCACCTCGCCCGGTGTTTGGGCCAATATCTTGATCTCGGCGAAGGTCAGCCGCGGGTCGGGAAACGGTAATCGCGCTGCGGCGGTCGCAGGCGCTGTCTTCATCAGATACACCTTTCCCTCAAGGCGAACCGAGACGCCGACTCGCCTCAGTAGCCCCGTTTCCCGGTAAAACGTCCGCAGGCCGATACCCAGGGTTCGTAGCAACACAGCGCGGGTTTGCGGTCCCTCGGCGAGCAGACGCACCAGGCGGTAAAGCCGTGCGGCCCGTAACGGACTGATCTGCACGGCGGGTCGCCGCCGCGTCCTCCCTGCTGACATGTTCCGCGTGTCCCAGCCTGAATCCGCGGCCAAGCGTCGTCGTGACTCGGCCCCTCGAACTGGCAGCCCCAGGATCGTCGCCTAGATTCCACATCCAAGACAGACTAACCCGAACCTCGACCCGGCGAAATGACCCGCAGGCGTCCTTGTCAAGGCGAACCGGTACCAAGCGACCGTAATCGTCGCGTCGACTGTACCGATTAGCGCGATTGTTTCAAGTCTCGGGGTCGCACCGGCCGAACCATGAGGGAGACAGGGGTGCCGTGCCACGGCCTGACGGGACGATCGGCCCGCACCTTCACCCCTTCTCGGGTCACAAAGGCCATGAGGCCAGCCCCGGCGCGTCGCCGGTCGCCAGCCACCAAGGCCGAGTGGAGCATCCAGTCCCATGACCAAGCATGGCCAGCGATCACAGCGGGGCCGCCGGCCCCAGACCGAAGCCCTGGAAACTCGGCAACTGCTCGCGGCCAGCCTACGGGGCGTCGATATCGACGGCGACGTCTGGGTCCTGCGCCTCGTCGGTGCC
>JBGSYY010000638.1:0-3527 GCA_041750675.1 Isosphaeraceae bacterium
GCACAGCGCGGCGACGCGGAGTGTCTTTGTGAAGGCAATCATGCGGATTTCGATCTCCGGGCGGCGGTGATGAATCGGGCGAATCGCGCGGCGTCAGACGTACCAGAGTAAAGCCGCGCGGGCCGGGCGTCATCGGGCAGCCGGGGAGATCGTTTTCTTGGAGTGCGAGAGGCCGTCGGTCATTCGGGGCCCGCCGTGGGGACGCGGCAGGCTCCATCACTCCGGTAGGAGGACATGGCGCGAGTTCCCGATTTTCTTCATGGAGAAGTCTTACCGAGGGTTCGGGGCTTCGGCTCGCGGCGCCAGACTTCGATCGCGACGTTGTCTTTGGGTTCGAAGCTGTCGGGCAGCGGCGTATATTCGTTGACCAACGCGAAGGTCAGCGTATTGCCCTCGAGGCGGTAAATGCCGTGCTGCCACCAGACCACGTTGCCGGAGGCGGCACCGCCCCCACCCTCGTGCCGTTCACGTGTTTGAGGAAAAATGGCACGCTCGATCACCGGCCAGGGTTGGGCCGGCTTAAGCTGGACCTGCATCTTCTTACGCTTTCCGTCCCACCACTCGGTTAAGACGCCGTCCTTGACTGTCATTTCGCGTTGTTGCGCCCCGAAGGATCCGCCCTCCCGATTGTCGCCTATCAGCGACCACTTGCCCTCGAACGCCTTAACGTCGACAGGCTTCGGAGGCGGTGAGTCTTCCGGTTGGGCCAGTAGCAGCAGGCTCAGGATCAGCGGCGACATGGGCAAGCGAACTCCTGGAATGTGTGTGTTCGAAGTTCAAGGCTTCGTGTCGCGCTGCCAGACTTCGATCGCGACGTGATCATTGGGCTCGAAGCTGTCGGGCAGCGGACGTTCCGGGTCGCTACGGACCAACGCCAACGTCAGGGTGTTACCCTCCAATCGGTAGATACCCCACAAATTCACGCTCATGTTGCCACCCGCGCCGATCCCTCCGCCTTGCCGATCGGGGGTGTTCAGGCTGATCATTCGACGAATGACTGGCCAGGGTTTGGCCGCCTCGAACTGAACGTATACCTTCTTGCGTTTTCCGTCCCACCATTCGTTCCAGGCACCGTTCTCGACTGTCAACCGGCGTTCCTGAACTCCGAAGAATTTTTCAGGTCGACTATCGGAAACAAGCCTCCAGGTGCCCTCGAATGCCCCAGACTCGGCTGGCGTCGCAGGATGAAGATCTTGCGCTGGCGCGAGCAGCATCAATGCGAGGATCAATGGCGACATGGGCAAGCGAACTCCTGGAATGTGTCGCGTTCGAAGTTCAAGGCTTCGTGTCGCGCCGCCAGACTTCGATGACGACGCCCTCCTTCGGCTCGAAGGTCACGGGCAGCGGAGTTCCCGACCCCGCCAGAGCGAACACCAGCGTGTCGCCCTCGAAGCGGTAGATGCCCTTCTGCTCCCAGGTGAGGTTGTTGTGAGAGCTAAACGAATCGCCGCCCGCGGCGGGCGGCTCGTCGTCCAGCTTGATCTTCCGCTCGATCATGGGCCACAGGCTGGTCCGCTTGAACTCGGCCTTGATCGGCTTGAATTGGCCGTCCCAGCGTTCGCTCCAGACGCCGTCCTTGACCGATAGTCGGCGCTCCTTGGGGTCGAAGTAGTCCGGCACCGGTACCTGGTTGGTGTAAACTAGAGTCCAGTCGCCCGCGAAGGGCTTCAGGTCGATGGGGACGGGGCGAGACGGATCTCCGATTCGCTCGCGGCGCCAGACCTCAATGGAGACGTTTTCCTTCGCTGCAAAGCTGTCAGGTAGGGGCGTGTCCTCGTTGACGAGGGCCAGTGTCAGCGTGTCGCCTTCCAGTTGGTAGATGCCCTGCAGCCACTGGATGTGGTTGCCGGCGAAGCCGCCACCACCATCGTCCGAATTGCGAGGGAATGCGGTGATGGCACGGGTCAACGCCGGCCAGGGCTTGGCGTCACGGAACCGCATGGACACCCTTTTGCGTTGGCCGTCCCACCACTCGGTCCATGCGCCGTCCTTGACGGTCATCCAGCGAAGTCCGACACCGGAGTGCTCCGCACTTCCGATGTCGTAAACCAGTCTCCAGGTCCCCTCGAACTCATTGTGGACGCCAGGCGCTGGAAGGGGGAGGGCTTGTAGGGCTGACAACACCATGAATGAGAGAATCAGCGGGTGACGCGAGTTGACGTGACGTGAAGAGTGCTTCATCGCGTGAGATCCAGTTTTTGCGGAGACGTTCGATCGTCTCTGTACCTCTTCGAATTCACCACGTCGAAGGGGATGAGTCAACAGAAATGCTCGGAAAGTCCAGGCAAAGGAGCGGGCGCGAGAGATGGGCCGAACTCGGACATTCGCGGCCAGCCGCGAAGACGCGGCAGGCCCCGCCAGCTTGGGGAAACGCAGGCGCACGTACTGGGGATCAGGTGCGCGTCAGCGCATGGACGTGTTCGGCAACATCGTCGGCCCATTCCGCGTGGGCAACGTCGCCGCTTTGCTCGGCCGAACGCTCGCCCACAAACCCCGCGATCTCCCGCTGTAGCTCGTCCGACGCCACGCGCAGCTCCTCGATCAGCTCCTTGAACTCGCCCAGCGATTCCGCCGACTTCGCCACGCCGTCGGTGATATGCGCGATCGCGTCGCGGATCTGTTCCGCTCCCTGCGCCTGGGCGTCCATCCCCTCGGTGACTTCGGAGAGACGCGCGTCGAGCGCTCCGACATCGTTAATCATTCCATGGAGCCGTTCCGAGGCCTGGTCCACCTCGGCCACCCCGCCCCGCACCTCGGCGCTGTAGCTTTCCATGTCGTGGACGCCCGCCGCCACGCTCGATCGCGTCGCCTCGACGATCGTCTCGATCTCACCCGTCGCCACCGCGCTCTCGTCCGAGAGGCGACGGATCTCGCGGGCCACTACCAGGAAGCCCCGCCCGGCCTCGCCGGCTTTCTCCGCCTCAATCGCCGCGTTGATCGAAAGCAGGTTCGTCTGATCGGCCACCTTGGTGATCGTTACCACCGCCAGGTCGATCGCGTCCGCCCGCCGGCGAATCTCGTCCAGCCGCGTCGCGATCGCCAGCGAGCTATCCGCCAGCCGGTGCATCGAGCTTTCCATTCGGGCCAGGTCGGATCGGCTCTCGATCGCCGCCGATGCCGTCCGCGCGCCCAGCTCGCGCACCGTGCGCATCGTCCGCAACAGGTTGTGCGCCGTGGATGTGATCTCGTTCACCGACGCCGCCACCTGCATCGTCGCCGCCTGGTGCTGGTGGATCACCTGTTCCTGATCGTTGGCCGCCGAGCGGGCCCGCGTCGCCATGTCGAGCAGACCGGCGCTCGAATCACGGATCGTCCCGATCAACCCTCGCAGCTTGCCCGTCATCACCTGCAGCGACCCCAGCATGCGCCCCGCCTCACCCCGCGTCGAAAATGCGATCTGCTGATCCGAAAGATCGCCTCGCGTCACACGCTCGGCCACCGCCGCCGCCGCCCGGGTCGACCGCGTCAATGTCAGCGCCAGCCAGGGCGCGGCGATCAAGACGCCCAGGGCCGTCAGCCCCAGCAGC
>JBGSYY010000639.1:0-6386 GCA_041750675.1 Isosphaeraceae bacterium
GCGAGGTGTGCGGTGCGATCGAGGTTGGGATCGTCGGCGAGTGGGGCGGGGCTGCCATAGGCGGGATGAGCGGCGTCGGTATCGAGCGAGGGCAGGCGGCGCAGGGCGGAGTCGCCACGGAGCAGGGCCGACCAGGCTGAGGGGGCGTCAGGCCCGAGTCCGCAGATCAGACCGATGCCGGTGACGACGACGCGTGGTGGGCTGGACTCAGCATCGTCACGAAGGGACACAGGACGAGATGCCTTCACGCGGTGAATCGCGGGGTTGAGACGTGGGTAGAGAAGGCTCTAAGCAGAATGAGCGGTGGGGTTGTGGGAAGTGAGGGAGGGCGTTGGCCCCAACTCGTCGCCGGCCGCGGGTCGAGGGACGAGGCCGAGGAGAGCAAAGAGGGCGGCGTCGGCGTCGAGGTCGGGGTTGGGTGTGGTGAGGAGTTTTTCGCCGGCAAAGATCGAATTGGCTCCGGCGAGGAAGCAGAGGGCTTGCTCGGCGGCGGTCATGCCGATGCGGCCAGCAGAGAGGCGGACCATGGCGGTCGGGAAGAGCAGACGCGCGGCGGCGATCATGCGAAGCATTTCCCAGACAGGGACCGGCGGCTGGGATTCGAGCGGGGTGCCCTCAACGGCGACGATGGCGTTGACGGGGATCGATTCGGGGGCGGAGTCGAGCTGGGTGAGGGTATGGAGCAGGTCGATGCGGTCGTCGTCGGTCTCGCCCATGCCAAGGATGCCGCCGCAGCAGACGGAGAGGCCGGCTTGCTGGACGTGGCGGAGGGTGCGGAGCCGATCGTCATAGGTGCGGGTGGTGATGATGGCGTCGTAGTGGCGGCGAGAGGTGTCGAGGTTGTGGTTGTAGGCATCGAGGCCGGCGGCCTTGAGGCGGTGGGCTTGCTCGGCGTTGAGCATGCCGAGGGTGCAGCAAACCTCAAGGCTGCCTTCGGTTTTGATGGCCGAGATAACGTCGAGGAGACGGTCGAAGGCGGGGCCGTCCTTGACTTCACGCCAGGCAGCTCCCATACAGAAGCGAGTTGCACCTGAGTCGCGGGCCTGGCGTGAGGCGGCGAGTACGTCGTCACGATCGAGCAGGGGGTGGGTTTCCACGGGCGAGGTGTAGTGGGCCGATTGGGGGCAATAGGCACAATCCTCGGGGCAGCCGCCGGTCTTGACCGAGAGCAGGACGCAGACCTGGACCTGGGTGGGGTCGTTGTGGCGGCGGTAAACGGCGCAGGCCTGGCCGATCAGGTCGATGAGCGGCTGGTGGAAGAGGCGGGCGATCTCGTCGCGGGTGGGTCGGGACATGGCGAAAGGTGATTTGGCTCGCGGTCGAGAGGGTCGGGGTCGGATTGTTGCGTTGGGGATTGGCCGGGGGATGGCGATGCTTGAGGGTTAGTGGGCGGTGCCCACCGAACGGGGGTGGACGGAGAGTCTTGGGAGTTAGGTGATTAGCTTCGGCGGGCGGATTTGCAGATGATGAAGATGCCGAGGCCGGCGATTGCGCCGGTGGAGGCGTAGGCAACCCAGGGGTCGCCACCGGTGTCTTGCTGGGAGTCGTCCTGAGCGTTGGCGATCCCTGCCTGAGCGATCAGGAGCAGACTGAGCGAGAGAAAGAGTGGGCGAAGGCAGGTGAGAATCGTCATCGTCTGGTTCCTTGCGAGATCGGATCGGTGGTTCGGGCTGAGGTGCCGAGGCCGGCGAGCCATTCGGAGAGTGGTCGGACACGGTGGCGAAACTCGCGGCGGGCCATGGCCACGGCCTTCCAGGCGGGTCCGCGCGAGCGGAGATGTTCGATGTAATCGTCGTGTGCGATGGCCCAGAAACGATAGACGCGGGAACGGAACTCAAACCCGCCTTCGCCGGGGGGTAGGCCGAACTCGGGCCGGCGTTCGGCATAGGCGAAGGCGAGGACGGAGCGGAATCCCGGGCCGAACATGCCTTGCCAGCGCGAAAGGCTGTCGAGGTCGTCGGAGGTGACCCAGTTTTCCCAGGGGCGACGGCCGGTGATCCGGTGCTTCCCTAGTTTCCCTTTTACCTCGACGACTAGGTTGGGGCCGAGTCCGGGGTAGAGAAGGAAGTCGGGATTTTTGACGCAGCCGGTGTCGGTGAGGGGGCGCTTGGACTCGTCGATGGCGACGCAGGCGACCGATGCCTGACGCACGCAGGCTTCAAAGGCGGCTTCGTAGTGGTTTGCGCGGTTGGCCATCGAAGAAGAGGTCGCTCAGCGGGGTCGTTTGGCAGTCAGGGCGGAGACGGGGATCAGGTCGTGTGGGGGCGGCTGGACGGGCTTGCGCCGGGGCGGGAGGACGGCCTCGGCGTATTCCCACAATTGTTCGGGACTCTCGAAGAGCTTATCGACTTTCCAGTCGGAATCGTACTCGCAGTTTTCGGTGGTGTATTCGCGGCAGACCTTGGGGCGGTCGTGATAGATGCCGCAGCGGAAGTCGGCGGTGAGATATTTGCAGTCGGCGAGCACGGCGAGATACCAGGTGTCGTCATCGACATAGATGGTCGTTTGGCCGTGTGTCAGGTACCAGCGAATGGCGTCGAAGTCGTCCCAGGTGGTGGGTTTGTCGATGGGCAGACTGAAGTAGCGGCAGCATTTGCCGGTGCAGTGGTCGCAGAGGCAGTCGTCGGGCTTGAGATCCTCGCGGCGAAGCGAGTGCCTGGGCAGTTGGGGGAGGGATGGGGTGCGGGGCATTTCTCGGGGCTTCTCTCGGGTGCCGCGGAAACTGACATCGAGAGATATTCTAGCAGGCGATGCGATGGGCGGAACACCGAGGTTCAATGGGAGCTGGGTATTTCGCGTAAAGCCGAGGGTAGAGCTTTGCTGGAGTGCGAGGTTCGAGGCTTCACTGCCGATGTTTGCCAAGAATTTGCGGGGCATCCTCGGAAGATCGACGCAGAGCCGCGATCTCGGCGGGGCCGATTCCGCAACAGCCACCGAGGAGAACCGGGCCGTCGGGGATCACGGCGCGAAGCTGCTCGGCCCAGAGGTTGGGATCGGGTGACGGCTCGTGGGGAAGTCGACCGGGGCGGGCGAGCAGGGGGCCGTCGAAGTTGGGGCGGAGCCGATGGAGCAGGCGTCCGGTGGCTTCGATTGAGAGGCAATTGACGCCGAGGGCGAGGAGCGAATCGGTGTTGATCGACGGAGGCAAGAGGGGATCACATTCGGGCAGTGCGCGGAAACTCAGGATCACGCGGGTGCGCTGAGGCGGTTGAAGGGAGGAGAGAATTGTCTCGGCCTCGTCGATGGAGAGCGTTTCGACGAGCAGGGCGTCGGCCCCGGAGTTGAGGAGGGCTTCGGCCTGGGCGGGGATGGTTGTCGGCTCGTGGCTCGCCTCGGGGCCGATGCTGCCAAGGACCCAGCCGGATTGCGCGACGACGGAGCGAGCGAGGCCAACGGCGGCTGTGTTGATGGCTTGCAGGTCGGCCAGTCGATGCAGACGGCGGAGCCGGTGGGAGTTGGCACCGAAGGAATTGGCGACGAGAGCACGCGCCCCGGCTCGATAATCCTGGCGGTGGAGGTGGAGCACCGTGTCGGGATGGTCGAGCGACCAGAGGCAGGGGTCGTCGCGGATGAGGTCGAGGCCGATCGTGATGAGACGGGCGCCGACGCCGACGTCGAGCAGGGGTGGAGAGGCGAGCCAGTCGTCGCGTATGGTCATTCGGGACTCTGCGAGCGGTGGGACTTTTTGCGCTGGCTTTGCTGGACGAGGAAGCGGTTTTCCTCGGTGGTGAGAGCGGCGCGGCCTTCGCGGTGGATTTTGTCGAGGATTTCGTCGAGCCGTTTTTCGTCGGCGGACTGGCGGGCGACCAAGCGGCGGCGTCGGGATTCGGAGCGGCGGCGGTGCCAGCGTGCCAGGGCGCTTTCACGGCGAGGGCGGACGACGGGGGCGCTGGAGTCGAGGCTGGTATAGCCTTGAGAGAAGTCGTAGCCGAAGAGTTCGTCGCCGAGTTGGCCGGTCTCTTCGAGACGCCGGGCTTCCCAACGCACGACCAGCTCGATGACGAGGGCAATGGCGAGCAGGCTGAGCGCGCCGGGCTTGGTGAAATAGAGCCGAAACAGGCCGGCGATGCCCAGGATGACGGCCGCGGCGCGGGCGAGATAAGGGGAGAGGTCGGTGTCGCGGAAGGTGGTTCGTTGCCAGCCTCGAACGGCGGAACCGCCGTCGAAGGGCAGGGCGGGGATGAGATTGGCCAGTGCGAGTAGCCAGCTTGCGTGACCAAGGCAGCCGACCCATCCGGCAAAGGTAAGCGGGCCGAGGGTTGTGCCATCGGGTCGAATCGGCTGGCCGAAGGTGGTTCCGCCGAAGGGGTCAAGCTGCATTCTGGCCCCAAACATGGCCAGGCTGATCATGGCCGTGAGAGCCAGACCCAGGCTGGCGACGGGGCCGGCGAGGGCGACGAGCATTTGCTCGCGTGGGGTGACGCCGGGAGTTGAGCCGGGGCGGTTGAGGTCGCCGAGTGGCCAGAGATAAATGATCGGGCGGTGCAACTCCAGTCGTTCGGCGACAAGGGCGTGCGCCAATTCGTGGATGGCGAGGGCGAGAGCGATGGCGACGGCCCAGGCCACGGAGTCGGCCGGGTTATGCCGCTCGCTGACCAGACCTTCCAAGAGCCGGAGCGTCGCGAAGACGATCAGGATATAGTGGAGCCGGTATTGAGTGTCCCGCCACCGTCCGAGCGGAACGGACCACGTGAGAAGGTCGGCCATGACGACTCACCAAGGACGCGTGGTGCGTGGGCGAGCAACTCGATTAACGCTCTTAGTCTATACCTGAACGGGCCTCGACGGCAACGCAGGGCGTTGCCTGATGTGGCGTACGGGAGATGTTATGACGAGGCAACGGGGATGACGAGCATGGCGGCGAACGACGAGACCAACGCCCAAGATCGCCTTGTCGTGCGAGTTGGATCGACTGCGTATCCCATAGTGATGGCTGGCGAGGGTGAGGATGTGGGCGTCTTTGCGCGGGAGGTGCTGGGAGGCGGCGGGCGGCACCGGGCGTTGATGGTGAGTGATACGAATCTTAGGAGGATCGCGCGGGGAGTGCGGGAGCGGCTGGAGGCGGCGGGCTTCGATTGTCTGGATGGCGAGGTGCCGGCGGGTGAGGCGTCAAAGAGTCTGGAGCAGGCGTGGCGGCTGTGGGATTTGCTGGTGGAGGCGCGGGCGGATCGGCGGACTTTGGTGGTGGGTGTGGGTGGCGGGGTGGTGGGTGATCTGGCGGGATTTGTGGCGGCGACTTATGCGCGGGGAGTGCCGCTGTTGATGGTGCCGACGAGCTTGCTGGCCCAGGTGGATAGCTCGGTTGGCGGCAAGGTGGCGATCAACCATCCCGGGGCGAAGAACATCATCGGAGCGTTTCATCAGCCAGTGGGGGTCTGGATTGACGCGCGGTATCTGACGAGCTTGCCTGATCGTGAGTATCGGAGCGGACTGGCGGAGGTGGTGAAGTATGGGGTTATCCTTGATCCTGATTTTCTTGCCTGGCAGGAACGCGAGGCGGGGGCGATTCTGGGGCGCGAGGAGGCGATTATCGCGCGGCTGGTGCGGCGGTGCTGCGAGTTGAAGGCGGAGGTGGTTGCGGCTGACGAGCGAGAGGAGACGGGGCTGCGTGCGATCCTGAACTTCGGGCACACGATCGGGCATGCCGTGGAGAGTGTGCTGGGCTATAAATATGGGATGTTGCACGGCGAGGCAGTGTCGATTGGGATGGTGCGCGAGTGCCGGTTGGCGGAACGGTTGGGCTGGATCGAGCCGGAGCTGACCGGGCGGATCACGTCCTTGCTGGGTCGATTGGGATTGCCGACGGCCTTGCCGGAACTGCCGGAGCGCGCGTTGCTGGACGCGATGGGCCGGGACAAGAAGAATGTGGGCGGGTCGATCCGGTTTGTGTTGCCCAAGGGTGGCGCGGGGCGGATGGAGTCGAGCGGCGAGGTATCGATCGACATGGTGCGGTCGGTACTCGTTCCCGGCGAGTGAAGGGAGAATCCGTGAGCGAGACGCTGAACGAGGAGCTGAAAGCGTTGCTTCGCCTGACCCTGGTTTCGGGGCTTGGCCCGGCGACGATTCGCACACTCTTGGAACATCTTGGCTCGGCCGAGCGGGTGGTGGATTGTCCGGAGCGGCGACTGCGCGATCTTCCGGGCATCGGGCCGAAGACGGCGGAGAAGATTGCAACGGCGCGGAACGAGGTGATGTCGAGCTGGAGCTGACGCTGTGCCGAGAGCGTGGGGTGAGCCTGCTGGCATACGATGACCCGAGCTATCCGTCGCGATTGAAGCAGATCGACGATGCGCCGGTGATGCTCTATCAGCGGGGTACGATCGAGCCGCGCGACGAGCTGGCGGTGGCGATCGTGGGGTCGCGGCGGTGTACGGCGTATGGGATTC
>JBGSYY010000640.1:0-4328 GCA_041750675.1 Isosphaeraceae bacterium
GCGGCACGCCGCTCGATCACGGCCCCGGTGCGCACGCTCCCCGACGGGCGCAAGGTCATCCAGCAGGAGACGGGATGCTTCTACGCGAAGTATCGCGACCCCGACGGCCTCGTCCGCACCGTTTCAACCGGATGCCGCGACCGGTCTGCCGCCGAGCAGTCGCTGGCTCACCTGGAGCGGCAGTCGGAGCGCGTGAAGTCGGGCGTGTTGTCGCGAACCGAGTTGTCAGTCGCCGACCACCTGCAATCGTCGATAACGCGCCACATCCAGGACTATGCCTCGACCCTGGGCAAGGGGCGTCATGCCAAGCTCACCCGGCGCTACCTGGAACGCTTGAGCGAGTTGCTTGGTTGGCGACTCCTCACCGACCTGCGTCGGGACGACCTCGAACTCTGGCTCGCCGATCAGGCCCGACCAGGTCCAGTCGGTAAGCCGATCAGGTCCGCGCGATCCCGCGTCGGCTTCCAGACCGCCGCCGTTGCTTTCTGCAACTGGTTGGTCGTCGTGAAGCGATTGACCGTCAACCCCTTCGCTCGAATGCCGAAGGCAAAGATTGAGTGCGACCGTCGGCGAATACGACGTGCCTTGACTCCTGCCGAACTGGGTCGAGTCATCCTCGCCGCCCAGAACGCTCCAGAACGGGCGGCATCACACGGGAGATCGTCCAATGGCCGAAAGGGCGGTCTCATGCCGGTGAGGCTCTCCGGCCGTTCCAGAGGCGTCCTCTACGCCTTCCTCGCCCAGACTGGCATCCGTGTCGGAGAGGCGCGGAAGGTCCGGGTTCAGGATCTCGACCTCGACGGCGCGCGGCCGGGTGTCTACCTACCCGCCTCAAGCACGAAGAACGGAGAAGCCGCCTTCGTGCCGCTGCGGTCGGATCTCATCGCCGTCATCCGCGAGGAAGTCGCTTCTCGGTCGCCGGCCGACACCGTCTTCGATCTCCCGGTCGATCTGCTCCGTCGCTTCTACGGCGACTTGAGGCGGGCCGGTATCCCACGCCTGGATGATCGTGGCCGGGTGATCGACGTCCATAGTCTCCGAACGACGTTCGGAACATCGCTTGCCGTCGCCGGAGTGCCTCTCGCAACCGCGCAGAAGCTCATGCGACACTCCGACCCGAAGTTGACGGCGAACATCTACACGGACGCCCGACTTCTCGATCTCCACGGAGCCGTCGAGGCGATGTCGGGCATTCCTTCGGTAGTTGCCAGAGTAGTACCAACCAGTGACTCTGCGGGGCGTTTCGAGTCATACGCTGACACTCAAGCAGACGACGCGAGCGAAAGCGTAGATGCCTATGGCGCAGCAAAAAACCCGACTTTTCGCCGGGTTTCTTGAAGTGCCCCCCGTAGGACTTGAACCTACAACCCGCTGATTAAGAGTCAGCTGCTCTGCCAATTGAGCTAGGAGGGCTTCAGTAGAACTTAGTGTATCGTAAAGTTCGGGATTCTCGCAAGAGCGTCAATCCGCCAGGTCGTACAGGTCCCTCGGCGTGTCGTGGAGGATTTGCGACAGCAGCTCGGGCAGGATCGACTCATCCAGAAAGCCAGTCTCCACCAACTTCGCAAGCGCCGCGGCCAGGGCCTTCTTCACCACCTGGAGCTTCCCATAGGTCCACTCGGCGTAATACGCGTCGCAGAGGAAGCCGCCGATCTTCGTCCAGGGGGCGATCTGCAGCCGCAGGCTGGCCGTCTGCTCGATCAGGCCCGGGAAGAACGAGTGCCACCAGTAGCCCGAGGAATAGACGTTGGGAAACTGCCGCGCCAGCACGCAGATGTCCTGGATCATGGGCGCGGACGCCATCATCAGGTCGAAGCGTGCGTCACCGAAATGGTGAAACGCTCGCGCCATCTGGCTGGTCCATGTCGGGTCGAACCGAGGGATGCTCTTGCCGTCGCAGATGAAATACTCGGCACCGACAGCGATTTGGAATGCCTTGCGATACGCGTGATGCCAGCCCAGCACGGTCCAGCTCACCAGCCGAACCATCGCCTCGACGTCCGCGTCGTCCGGCGTCTGTCGCAAGGCCGCGCGGTGCAAAGCCGACTCCGCGGCCGCACGATCCGGCGGCTCAAAACGCCGCTCAATCGGTAAAAAGGTGTTGCTGAACCGTACCGGCCCCTGCACCGTGGCGTCGAGCCAGGAGTTCAATCGTTGCTCAAGCCGCTCGGCCGTGCCGATTCGTTCGCCGTCGAACAGGGTCGTCAAGGCGTCGTAATACTCGCCTCGTGTGGTCCGGCTTGGGAAAAAGGGCGTCAAGTCGGTCGCGACACCTGGGCAAAACAAATAATGCACATCGAGCATGTAACGCACGTCGATCGTGCCGGCGGGCGGCTCCGGCCCCGCGTTGCCCAGGCTGGTCACAATCGTGTGGATGCCGCACCGATCGCGCAGCAAGCCTGGTCCCCATGAGGGATCACGGCCAGTCGCCGCCACGCGGTCCACCATCTCGCGGTAGTTGGATTCATCGAGCGATGGGTCGGACAAATCGTACAGATCGCGGAGAATTCGGTGAAAACACCAAGACATCGCCGTATTGCGCATCCGCCGCAAATAGGGCAGCGACCTCCGCACTCGCTCGTCAACGGGCAGGGCTGGATCGAGATCGCTGGGCGGCATTCCGACGGCGCGCATCTCGGTCTGCAACCAGTGATAGCTCATCAGCGAGGCCAGATCCGGGGCGTGCATCTGGCCGCAGCGTAGGTGGGTGTGCGGGTCGAGCTTGGGCGTGTCTTGGATTAGCCGCTCGATGCGTTGCAAGAGCGGCGGCTCGCTGGTGAACATTGTTTAGCGGCTCTCCCTTTCTGCGGCCGGCGATTCCAGGCGGCCTTATTGCGTAGCATCATCACGGTGTTTCGCAAGCGGTGTCAATCAAGAGGCCCGCGGGGATATAATCCTCGACGGGTTGAAACATCATCGACCCGAAACGGCCCCAGGGCGGAGTCTCCCCCACATGCGCAAAGATATTGACGACGCCCTGCGCGACTGGCCCTACGACCCGGATGCAGGGGGCGTCATCGCGCGACAGGTGCGGACCAAGGACGGCCGATCCGTGCTCCAGGTTCGCCAGGAGCTGGGCGTGCTTCAAATGGAGACGGACGGCCGCCCTGACGGCGATCGGCCGCACGGCTTCCGCACCTATCTCGATTATCTGCGTCATTGCGCGGCCGACCGTGCCGCGCGGCCCGGCAAGGCCGGCCCTCCCTGGCAGATGAGTGACGACCAGTATCCCGAAGTCGATCGTGAGATCGTCCAATACTACCAGCGCCGGCTGGCCTGGCTCGCGCTGCACCGCTACGACCGCATGCTCGCCGACGCCGAGCATTCCGTCGCCCTGCTCGACTTCGTCCGCCGCCACTGCGACGACGCCGAATACATCGCCAGCCACGAGCGGTTCCGCGGGCTGATTCTCTTCCACAAAGCGCAGGCCCGCGCAGCTATGGCCTTGGAGCGGCACAAGCCCGATGAGGCGGTGGACGCCGTACGTGAGGGCGTGGCCTCGATCCAGCAACACCACGGCGACTGGTTGCGTGAACACGAGGACGACGACGAAACTCCCGCGCCCGCACTCATGGATCAGCTCCAGCGGCTTGAAAAAGAGATCCGCCGTAGTTTCGATGTCCGAACGACCCTTCGCGAGCAACTCGACGAAGCCGTCGCCCACGAGGATTACGAACGTGCCGCCCGCCTCCGCGACCAGATTCGTTCGCGCGGCCCGGCCTGATTTCCAACGGGCCTGGCTGCTTTGACCTAGCGAGCGAACTCGACGCGCTCGGCTGCGAAGATCGGCCCTTCGACGCAGACACGCTTCAGGTCGATCGAGCCGTCGTCCATGCGGATTGGCGCGACGCAACTGAAGCACGCGCCGAAGCCGCAGGCCATGTGATTCTCTAGTGAGACCTCGCAGCTCAGGCCGTGCCGCTGCGTCAGACGAGCCAATGCGGAGATCATGGGTGCGGGTCCGCAGCCGACGACGTGGTCGGGTCGCCAGCCGCTTTCGAGGTCGCGAGCCAGGAGGTCGGTCACATAGCCTTTGTGACCGAGAGAGCCGTCGTCGGTGGCCAGATGAAGCTCGACGCCTGCGCTCCGGAAATCGTCCAGACCGGCGAAATACTCGGTGTTGCGAACGCCGTAGTAAAGCCGTGTCCGCTCGACGTAGGGAGCAGTCGGTTGAGCTTCTGCTTCGCCGTAGCGAGCTGTGCCCGACCACCAACCCGCCAGCGCGGGGAACGGTGTTTGACCGACGCCTCCCGCCACCATTGCGAGGTCGCGAACACCCGCCCGGGGCGGCCGGAACCCGTTGCCCAGCGGTCCCCAGACTGGGAGCC
>JBGSYY010000641.1:0-9969 GCA_041750675.1 Isosphaeraceae bacterium
CCGACTCGCGGCTTCGGCCTCTGGCACGCTCGATTGGGAGGAGATCGTGTGGGCTGGCGGTCGCCGGTGAGGGACGGGCCAGTTCATCCCGGGTTGGTCGATCTGAACGCGCGGGGCGGACTGGGCTGGCTGCGCGGGTTCGACGAGTTGATGGCCAGGTGCGGCCTGGAGTCGAACGGGCCGCCGGTCTTCGATGCCGGCGGTAAGCTCATCCACACCCTCCACGGCCGAATTGCGACGATTCCCGCGCATCACGTTTCGGTCCATGTGGACGACAAGCCGCCACACGCGATCACCGTCGAGGGGCACGTCGATGAGTGCGAGCTGTTCTTCGCCCAGTTCCGGCTGGTCTCGAAGATCACGACCGTGCCCGGCTCGAACCGCCTGACCATACGCGACGAGATCCACAACCGCCACGACGCGCCGGCGGGGTTCCAGCTACTCTATCACTGGAACTTCGGCCCACCGCAGCTCGAGGAGGGTTCGCGGTTCGTCGCACCGATTGCCGAGATGTGCCCGCGTGACCAACCCTCGACGGAGGGGATCGAACAGTACGACGTCTATGGACCGCCGACACCGGGCTTCGCCGAGAAGGTCTATCTTTGCCGGTTGGCCGCCGGCGACGATGGGCAGACTCTCGTCCTGCTCCGCAATCAGGCAGGCGACAAGGGGGTCGCACTGCGGTTCGATCCACGGCAGTTGCCGTGTTTCACGATGTGGAAATGCACACAGGGTTTGCGAGAAGGTTATGTCACCGGGCTGGAACCGGCGGTGAATTATCCCAACCCCCACGCCTTCGAGGAGGCACGCGGTCGCGTCCTGACACTGCCGCCAGGCGGCACTTATCAGGCGGAAACGTCGCTCGAAGTTCTCAGTAACGGCACCGAGGTCGCTGTCGTCGAGGCCGAGGTTCGTGCGGTCCAGAAACGGGCGGGAGCGCCGATCCTCCATGATCGACCCGTAGAGCCGTTCACCGCGGCGTCGCCGTGAGGGTCTCAGCCGCGTGATAGACTGAAGATTGATCATGAGGCGGAGCCTCCGACCAATTCACGCACTGCGACCCGCGCGATCAGGAGTATGGCTCGGGTCGAGTCGAGTTTGTGTGCGGAGTCGTCCGGATGTCGAACCGAAAGCTTTTGTTGTCCGGGTTCATCGTGCTGGCGTTGGGGGTGCCGTCGGCCAAGGCCCAGATTCTGTTGGGGGGCGGGCAGGGGGGGGGATTCAGTTGGCCGCGCAATCGCGCCTATCGCGATTTCACCGGTCAGAGCTATGTCGACCGAACACCGAACGGTCGCACCGGCTACTTTGTGAACCTGGGAATCCCTGGCTACGATGACATCGGCAACGGCCCCTCGATGGCCTATTCCCCGATCTTCAACGCGCCGGCCCCTCTGCCGCCACCCGGCACACCCCCGGCCACTCGGCCGCAGGGACTCTTCCGGAGGTGGAGAGGCCGGTGAGAAAGCGGTTCGATCCGCCATGCGCACCCCTCTCGGCTCGTTGCTGATCCTGGCGACTTTGGTCCATGCCAGTTCAGGACAAATGGTTCGTGTCGAGGGTGATGCCGAACATGGGTTTCGCCTGACACGCGGGGGTGAGCCGTATTTTGTGAACGGAGTGGGTGTCGACGGTGGTTCGCTACCAGCCGCGGCGGCGGCCGGTGCGAACTCGATCCGTATCTGGGGCTCGGATCGGCTGGGCCAGGTGCTCGACGAGGCTCAGGCGAACGGTCTGACCGTCTGCGCTGGTCTCTGGCTCGGCCATCCCCGTCACGGTTTCGACTATGGCGACCCCGCTCAACTCGCACGGCAGACGGAGATGGTCCGCCGCACGGTTGTTGCGTACAAGGACCATCCCGCGTTGCTCGCCTGGGCGCTCGGCAACGAAATGGAGGGCGACGGACGCGATGACCGGATCTGGCGGCATATCGAGGAGCTGGCCCGCCTGGTCAAGTCGATTGATAAAAACCATCCGAGGCTGACCGTGATCGCCGAACTGGGAGAGGGCGGCCACAAGATTCCGTCGCTCGAACGGCTTTGCCCTTCACTCGACCTCATCGGTATCAATAGCTACGGACCGGTATCGACTGTTGCCGAGCGTTACGCTCGTGCCGGTGGAACCCGGCCGTATTTGATCACCGAATATGGACCGATCGGCTGGTGGGAATCCTCCAAGACGGCATGGGATGCCCCCATTGAACCTACCAGCACCCAGAAGGTCGAAGCCTATTCTCGAGCGTATGACGCCATTCAGGCCGATCCGAAAACTTGCCTGGGCGGCTACGCCTTCCTTTGGGGCTGGAAACAGGAAGCGACGGCCACCTGGTTCGGTCTCCAGCTTCCCAGCGGCGAGCGGGTTGGAGCCGTCGATCTGCTGACGGAACGCTGGACCGGCAAGCCGCCCACAAACCGTTGCCCCGTCGTAAATGGGCTACGCGTGGAGGGCGGAACCTCACGTCCGTCCGGCGACACCTTGCGCGTCACCTTGGAGGCAACCGATCCGGAGGGCGAGGAACTGGTTGTCCGCTGGTCATTCCTCAAGGAAGGCAAGGCTCGCGGTGGCGGCGACCGCGACCCCAAGCCGGACGCGCTTGCGAACGTCATCCTGGAATCAGGGAACCATCACGCGCTGCTTCGGCTGCCGAAAGAACCGGGCGCATACCGCCTGTTCGTTACCCTGGTCGATGCCCACTGCGGTTCGGCGACCGCGAACGTTCCCCTTCAGGTGAAGACGCCCTAAGCTTCGGCGTTGAGCCTTGCTCCGTATCTCAGGCACCTTGTCGCCCTCCCTCCGCGCTGTTGAGAGCCCAATCGCGGTCGCCTGGTCGCGATCCGTTACCGGACCTGCTGCGATCTCGCCCTTTCTTGCCGTACTCGCGTGCCAATTCCGAAATCTCTCCAAACCTCGAATCATACGCAATCCAGGTAACGAGAACGGGCTGATTGCAAGGTCTACCCCCGAACGAGTCATCCCCGCGAAGGCGGGGATCCAGGACGCACGACCTCACCCCATCTCGCGAACAAATCCTGGGAACCTCCTAAACTAAAGAATCCACTCTCTCGAAGGGGCCGGTGGCGGAGCTCGCGCCACCACCGATCGAGACGCCAACTCGCCAGCGGCACTGATCTTGCATGAGGAAATGATATTGAGCAACGAACCCATGCCGGATCTTTCCGACCGCAAGGAGCAAACGCCGATGACGACGCCCGAATGGACCTCGCGTAACCGTGCCCTGGCCCTGGCCGCCATCACGGGAGCCAAGCTGACGCTTGGACCCGCGCTGCTGCGATCCGCCCGGAATCAGCCTTCCGCGAAGCACTGGGTGGCTGCGGCCCTGGGTGAGATGGTCCTCGATAAGCTCGGCGTGCTCCCGCCTCGATATCGCCTGTCGACCGTGATTCCCAGAGCCTTGGCCGGTGCCTGGGTGGCGCGCGAAAGTCTGAAGGCCGACAACGTTGAAGAAGACCTCGCGCTGGTCGCGATGGGAGCGGCCACGGCCGCTGGAGTCTCGTTGGCCCTGCCGATGCTCCGCCTCGGGCTGAACAAGGCCGGTTTACCGGATATCTTGCTGGGCCTGATCGAGGACGCCATCGCCTTGAAGATTGGATCGAGCGCCACGGACATGTCGATGGATCAGATTGGCGAAGCGGCGAGAGAGGCGATCGAAAATCTGAGGGATCAACTCTCGCCGGCAATCAAGGAACTGCGCGAAAGGGCAGCCGTTGCGGGTTAGTCTCGATCGGTGACGACCTGAGCCTGCTAAAGCAATGGGCGGATTCACGCTCTACGACCAGCGAGATGCGACAAAACCGATTGGTGCGTTTCCGTTCCGCAATCGAGGGATCAGACGCCGCTCCGGGTAGAATGGGGACAAGGAACCGATGGCCTCGAGCCTCGAGGCCGAGCGGCTGACGTCCGCCCTGGGCAACACAGCGTAGGGCCTCTCCTTTGCGGAAGGATGAATCACACATGAGTTCGTTGAATAAAGACAAACTTCAATCGCTTCTGGCCGACCGACAGCCTCTCTGTCTTTCGCTCTATCAGGCCACCCACCGTCACCACCCGGACAACCAGCAAGACCCCATTCGGTTTCGCAACCTCGTCAAGCGACTCGAGGAATCGCTCGCACAGAGCAGTCACCGTGGGGAGGCCGACGCGCTGCTCCGCCCTTATCGGACCTTGGCCGACGATGCGAGCTTCTGGCAGAAGACTCAAGAGGGCCTCGCCGTCTTCTCCTCCGCATCGGGTTCGGAGGTCTTGGTACTGCCCCGGCCCGTTCCCAACCTGGCTGTGGTCGCGAACAGCTTTCACGCGAAACCGCTGGTGCGAATTCTGCAATCGTCTGATCGTTATCAAATCCTGGGAATCACGCTCAAGGAAGATCGGCTTTACGAGGGCAATCGCGACGCCCTTGACGTTGTCGAGCTGGGTGCAGGGGTTCCTTCAACAATCACCGAGGCTCTGGGTGAGGAGCTGACCGAGCCGCACCTGACAGTCGCCTCTTACGGCACCGGCGTGGGCGGGCCGAGCATGCACCACGGCCAGGGCGGGCGCAAATCCGAGGTCGATATCGACGCCGAGCGCTTCTTCCGCGCCGTCGATCGCGGCATCCTGGAACATCACTCGCGGCCGTCCGGCTTGCCGCTCGTCCTGGCCGCGTTGGCCGAACACCATGACCTCTTCCACAAGGTCAGCCACAACCCGTTCCTGCTGCCCGAGGGCATCCGCATCGATCCGATAGCCGTCTCGGCCGACCGCCTTCGCGCCGAGGCCTGGGCGTTGATCGAGCCCTATTACCGGGAACGCCTGGCCAAGCTCATCGATCAATTCGGCGAGGCCCGCGCCAAGAACCACGGCGACGCCGATCTCGCCCTGATTGCCCGCGCGGCCGTGGCCGGGCGGGTGTCGACCCTGCTCGTCGAGGCCGACCGGCACGACCCCGGGCATATCGACCCCACCACCGGTGCGATCGAGGTCGGCAATCTTGAGCATCCCGAGCTGGATGACCTGCTCGACGACCTCGCCGAGCTGGTCATGCGGATGGGCGGGGAGGTTGTCGTGGTCCCCGCCGTCGACATGCCCGTCAAGACAGGCGCTGCCGCGATTTACCGATACTGACAGCAAACTCTCTTCAGGGTTGGCTGGTGGTCTCACGCGTTTTCTCTGCCGTGGCATGAGACAGCCGCCAACCCGTCTCGTCGATCATCAACGCGGTATTGCCCTTGTAACGATCGTAGACCGCTTGCATCTGCCCGATCGTGTCGAAATACCCGACGATATGGGCCGCGCTGAACGACTCTCCCGCGCGTACCGGACGTCCGTGGACCTCCTCGATCATCACGATGATGTTACCCGGACGCTGGCTGCACCAGGCTTCGTAAACCACTTCGGGGTCGAGCGTCAGCCCGGCGAGCCAGGGACCGTCACGCCCCGTTACCGGGTCGCGCAGATGATACGCGCGGATGAACCGATCGGGCGTGCGGTTGAGGTCGCGGCGGTAGCCGAACTTGAGGTCGGGCGGGAATGGCTCGAAGAATTCGCGCGCCGGAATGCGTATGCCGTCGGGACCGCTCAGGTAGCTCAGATACATCTCGCTGAAGGTGTCGCCCTTGTCGTGGCGGACGCAGCCCGGCGTGTCGTTGCGCAGAAACATTTCGTCGGAGTCGTTGACGCTGTCCACACGGTCCATCAGGACGAAATATCGCTCGCCCTTCGGGAACACGATCAACTGAGTCCAGCGCGAGCCTGGCTTCCGGCCGGGCGCGGCGTACTCGAAGGTGTAGGTCGTCTTGATCGCCAGGTAATCCAGCCCACGCACAATCTCCGGCCGTACCGGCTTCATGCGGTGGCAGAGTTGCGGCCCCTCGACCATCCGTTTGCGATGGCTGCTCCCGTGCGCCATCAGGGAATAAGCACGGCGATCGGGGTCGATCTCATTTTCGAACCAGGTGTAGCGGCCGACACCGTGTCCGTCGGGCGCGATCACGGCCTCGGCCCATTCCGCATCGCTGCCCGCCTCCATCAACCAGTCGACAACCATCAACCCGTCGCCGATCTCGCGAAAGCCTGTCGCCTTATCCAGGAACGAGCCTTTCTCGATGCCCGTCATCCATTGCCGTGGGTTGTTCTTGGGGATGACCGCTTCAAGAGCATCCGTCTCGATGGTGATCGCCCGGTCGTCCTCAGCGACGCGAACCCAATCGTCCTGAGCCGATGTCTCCGCCCTCGGAGTCAACAATGCGACGATGAGGAAAACCCACCCCGGCACGACGGAAGTGGGACGGTGTCGCAACGCTCGCATTTTGGGAAATCTCCGGACGGTTCGAGCGGACGCCGCCATACGCGGCCTTCGTTTCGCATCTCCGCTGGAAAGTCTACGCCGACCGGATGTTGGGAAGCCACTGCGCGTAGGAATCCCAGTGATCCCAGGTGAATCGAGACTCGACGGTGGCGCAGGCGTCGCGGTGCGCGGCGATCCGCGAATCGGGAAACATCGCGGCCAGGCTATGGGCGGTTTCGAGGACGCACTTGTCGGCGTTCACGCCGCAGAGGCGGAACTCGGAGTAGTCGCGACAACCGGCCGCATAGAGGGCGGTGAAAATCGGGTTCGCCCCGTCGTCGCCGGGCTTGACGACATTCACGGCTCTTGGATAACCGGCGAGCGCCCGCCGGATTGCCGGGTGTGTCGGATAACCGGCACACTGGCCATGCTCGACAATCGCGATCCAGACCCCGTCGCGACGCGCTCGCCGAACATGCCGCACAATGGCCGCGAGAATCGGGCGGGTGGCCGCCGGAAACGCCTCCGGCTGAGCGTCGATGACCAGCAGAACCACGTTCCTACCTCACCATCACTCAAAATGAAACGGTAATTGGGTGTTCACTGATCAGGTCCACGCAACCTGTCCTGGGGCATATCCCCTGCGGAGGCCCCGCAAAGGTTGCCCTTGAAAGTGACGCCGAGATGGTCGGATCAAGCGTTAGAATCTTAGGATGAAAGCATCATGGTTTTTAGTAAAGCGCGGAAGCAACGTCTTTTCGTTCACATTTGTCCCGATCGGCGGGAATCTGCATCCATGAATCGTATGATATGGCACATCGGCGGGTTGGATGAGTCAGGAATGGGGCGATCTTCCGGTTCGGTAGACCCATTGAGTCGTAGCTGACTTCCCGGTGCTTTACGGCAGCGATCTACCTAGAGTGGCAGCGTCAGGAGCGGAGATTGCGTTTTGCGATCGGTTTCCTGAATCTCGAGAAGCAGCTCCAGCAAAGCCAAAGTGGACCGTGAGATGGTGTCGCTCGAATCGATGTAAAACCAGTAGCCGCGATAATGGATGGCGACTTCGGTCTCCCGAGGTCGGTGCTTCTGGCTGCGGATCCGCATCAGCCCGGCGGTCACGTCGCTCCAATCGTGAAAGGCGCGGTCGATCCCAGGAGTCATCGGAGCGATCCCGTTCAGAACGTGTTCCTCAGGTACGCAGACACCCTTGGAAAGGAAGGACATGACCTGGAGGACCGAACGCATGTGAATCTTGATCGTCTCGCCACCGAGCGGATTCGGGAGCGTCACCACCTCCCGCTCCGAGTCATCGCCAAGCTGTTCGTCACGCCAGTTGTAGGTGTTCTGGCCAGGACGCAGCCGCAGCATGGCAACGAGTTGCTGGACGTCGGGAGCATCAAGGTCTGCGGGCCGGATGCGGATCGCGACGGTTTTCTGCCGCTTCTCGAGGGTCGCTCGTTCACCCTCGATCCGAAACGCAAATCCGTTCTGGGCCGCCTGGAGCACATCCTGGCCGCTCACTTGCTGAACGGGCAAGGAGTCGAATTGCTCACCCGCGAAGTTGCCGAGCTCGATCTCGATGGCTCCCCGCTCCTGGAGCCGTACAAGGAGATCCACCAGTATCCGGAATTCGGCATTGTCATCCGGGGTTCGGGGATGGAGAGACGTGGCCAGCGGAGCGTTGCGAATGTCATTGATGTCGTTGGCGGTCATCAGGAGAAACAGTAGGGTGTTCGAGCCTGGGCTAACGAAGCGAATCAGATCCGCGTTCAGTGGCTCGATCAGCGAGGAGGCGATTTCCTTTCCTTCGCGAGGATGGTAACTCAGGGTCGGCGTATCGCGGAGCATGAGTTGGCCGATCGCGAAGTTCGGAATCCCAGGATCGAGGCTGTTGAGGGGTGTGTTGAAGCCGCCGACGGCTCCTGCCTCGTACTGTCCGGTGATTGTCGGGAGATCGATGAAGACGGGGCTATCCGCGTAGCGAAGTCGAACGATGTTCAGGAGCAGTTGTTCGTCATTGGTTGCACGGTACACCTCGTTGTACCGCAACCGTGTGTTCTGCAACGCATGCGGGCCCACGCAGCCCATGCACGTTAGGCCGAGCAACAACAGGCCGATCGCGGGCCGCAGCCTTCGAGGTCCGATCGTGAGGCTCCCCGCCCGGATCGCCATGAGCGGTGTCCCGCAAAGTCCATGATCGGCCATTCATCCGGACTTATCGGCTTAACCGGCAAAGCTTCTCCACTGAAAACAACGTCGCAACCAGAGGATACCCCGGACCTGTGCCGCAACTCGGGTAACGAAGAATCCCCCGCGAGCTGGATTCCGGCTCGCGGGGGATTCAGTCGGTCAGGAGGTTTTTCTACCCTGCCGGGAACTGATCATCCCGAGCGGCCGCGCCTTGGGCCTTGGGGATGGTGGTGATGCTGCGTGGGAGCGGGAAAGAGCCGGATTTCGGCATTATGGGCGTCGAAGCACTCGATCTGGAGATGCTCGGCTGGCGAGTCGTGCAGGTGTCTGACCTGGATCGACATCTCCGAGTCGGCCTCCATCTGAGCGATCTCATGCCGCTTCTTGTTGCTCAGGTAGACGGCCACCGCGCCGGCCACGGTGACATTCACCCGTCGCACGTCCGACCGATGGGCCGCCAACGCCAGCAACCGCATCACATCGATCGCCATGCTTTCGGCCGTCTTGGTGACTCCCGCGCCGCCGCAATGCGGGCAATCTTCGTAGACCGAACGCTTCAAGCTCGGCCGGATGCGTTGGCGGGTCATTTCGATCAGGCCAAACTGGCTCATCCTGAGAATCTTGGTCCGAGCGCGATCGCGGCGGACGGCTTCACGGATCGCTCGCTCGACGCCTCGGCGGTGTTTCTCATCACGCATATCGATGAAGTCGTTGACGATAACGCCGCCCAGGTCGCGCAGGCGCAACTGACGGGCAATTTCCTTGGCGGCCCGGAGGTTCATCTCGTAGGCCGTGCGCTCGGCATCGTCCTCGACCCGGAAGTTGCCGCTGTTGACGTCAATCGCCACCAGGGCTTCTGTCTGGTCGATAACGATCGAGCCGCCGCCCGGAAGGTCGACCCGCCGGCGCTGGATCTTGGCGATCTCGTCCTCGATTCCGTATTTGTGGAACAGAGGAACCTTTTCGTCATAGAACCGGATGCGGTCGACCATCTTGGGCATGACGACCCGCATGAACTCCTGAGCACGCTCGTAGGCGTTCCGCTCGTCGATCCAGATCGTGTCGATCTCCGCCGTGAAAATATCACGGATTGTTCGGATAATCATGTCCGATTCCTGATGGATCGGAGCGGGCGCCTTGGTCTGCTTGATCCGCCGCAGGATCACCTTCCAGAGCCGGAGCAGGTAGGCAAGATCGCGGGCCAGCTCGCGCTTGCTCCGGTCCAGCCCGGCGGTGCGAACGATGAAGCCCAGGCCCTTGGGCGGATTCAGGGCGTGCATGATCTCGCGAAGCCGTCGCCGTTGACCTTCGTCGGCGATCTTGCGCGACACACCAACCCGATTCAGGCCGGGCATGAGCACCAGGTAGCGGCCGGGAATGCTGATATACGTCGAGAGCGTCGGGCCCTTGGTGCCGATCGACTCCTTGATCACCTGGACCAGAACTTCCTCACCCCGACGAAAGACGTCCTGGATCGGCGGCTTGAACACGCCGCGCGG
>JBGSYY010000642.1:0-1832 GCA_041750675.1 Isosphaeraceae bacterium
GGCTGATGCCTTGTCGCTGCGATTGACGATCCGCCAACCCGCCAGCGCCTCGTCCCAACGCCCGGCCCGTGCGTCGGCATCGGCCTGACGGCGTGTCTTGCCAACGGGATCGGGAACGAGCCAGAGTGCGGCCAGCAAGGCCAACACCAGCGCCACGGCGGCAACGGCCACAAGGTGAATCCGCCGACGAGGCGGAGCGGCCGAGGCCACTCGACTCGCCGCGCGAGGTCGTCGAGGCATGAGCGTGGACGATTCTCCCAAGGGAACGTGAGAAGCCCTGTTGAACCATCGAGCATCCTGCATTCGCGTGCCGGGCGGCAAGACGTGTTGCCCAGGAGCGATTGAGGGGGCAGGTCGGGGGCGTTGAGGTGGGGGATCGGTCCCAATGGCGTCGAGCCTTGGTCATCGCGGACCGAAGCCTCGAAGAAGCATTCGATCTTTACCACTTCCTGATCGATCAGTCGCGGCATGGCGATCCGATGCGCAGGCGCGGGCGGCCGAGTCGATCCGCGAGTTTGTGAACCGACATGTCTGAGGACGCCCTGCCGGAAAGACGGCCCTCCCCGAGCCGAGCGGCCTGGTTTCGGCCGCTCTAGGCTGGGCCGGGCTGGCTTGATATGCTGGAAAGAGGTGAATTTTCTAAAAGGACACTCGGCGTCGGATTGTCCCACCGGAGGCTCGGGCGATGAAAATGACTGCTTACGAAGCAACCGTCGAGAACGGTCAAATCAAGGTGGTCGGGGCCGTGCGTCTCCCGGAGCATGCTCGGGTCTATGTCGTGGTACCTGACGCCGAGGAAGCGATCATTTTACACGTGGGCAGCCCCCGCCTGGCAAAGCTGGAGGATGCGGCCG
The DNA here is from genome assembly GCA_041750675.1 of Isosphaeraceae bacterium. Taxonomy (GTDB): domain Bacteria; phylum Planctomycetota; class Planctomycetia; order Isosphaerales; family Isosphaeraceae; genus BPJS01. The sequence goes on from JBGSYY010000642.1 coordinate 855, forward strand.
ACTTCATGATGGAGGTCGTCGAGGAGCCCCGAGATGCCCGTCTATGATGATAAGGGCTTCGTTCCCGCGGCTCCGGTCGCAAGGGTTGTGCTTCGGCAACCCAATGGCAGCGCGAACATCGCCGATGTCAGGATGCTGATCGACTCGGGAGCCGATGCGACCTTGTTGCCCAAGCCCGCCGTTGCGTCGCTCGGTCTCGTGGGCACAGGCGAGCGGTATCTTCTGGAGTCATTCGACGGCACCACCCATGAGTCCGAGGCGGTGGTTGCGGTCCTCGTCTTCCTGGGCAAGTCCTTTCGGGGGCGTTTCCTGCAAACCGAGTCGGAGGTCGGGGTCATTGGCCGGAATATTCTTAATCACGTTCGGCTACTGCTGGACGGGCCGGCCCTGAACTGGCAGGAGTTGCCACTGGAAGGCAGAAGGGTCTAACCTCGCGCGGCAACGGACCCGACCCGTCGCGGCGCATTCCGGTTTGATGATGCTCACCCTGGGCGAGCCGGGCCGCTGAGCTTGGGCGTTGGGCGGCGGAGGGTGCAACCGAAGTGGAGATGAGGCTGGAGACCGTCTTGCGTTGGACCGCGCGGGTGTGGGGCATCGCCAGTGCCCTACTTCTGCTTGCCTTTGCGTTCGGGGGCCGCGAGCACCTGCGGTTCACGGTAGGCGAGGCCATCGCCTTCCTGTTCTTCCCGGTCGGGGTGATGGCGGGCTTCGCGGTCGCGTGGCGGCGCGAACTGGTCGGCGGGCTGGTCACAGTGGGGAGCATCACCTACTTCTCTCTGTATATGCTCGCCTGGAGCGGCCGGTGGCTCGGCCCCTACTTCCTCTTGTTCGCCCCGCCCCAGGCTTCCTCCACATCGCCAGCGCCCTGATGGCGCTGCGGGGATGAGCGGGGCGCGGGCATGACGCATCCCGTGGGTAGGCCCGGCGAACTTGGGCAGTGCCCCCTAGCCCGGCGCTACAGCGGTCCCGGCCCGCGGC
>JBGSYY010000643.1:0-7493 GCA_041750675.1 Isosphaeraceae bacterium
TTTGCGGCGGAGCTGATCATCAAGGCCGACGGTCGACGGGTTCTCGACGTGCCGGTACGAAACGACGCCCCGTCCAACCGCCCCCGCCCCGGCTGGAACGACCTGCGGCATTTCAAGCGGCTCTCCGACTACCGCTTCGGCACCTTCTCACGCCTTGTCCAGTTTTGCTTCGTCGGCCTCTCGGGCATGTTCATCGACCTCACCGCCTACTTCGTGCTTCAGCCCCAGTTTGCCCAGATTCCGGCCCTCGCGAATCAGGTGGTGACGCCGACCAAGATCCCGGCGGCTCTGGCGGCCTCGCGGCTCACGGCGATTCTGATCGCCATGGTTTGGAACTTCATCCTCAATCGCAGGCTGACCTTTAGCGACACGCGCGGCGGCTCGGTCGTCAAGCAGTTCCTCACCTACGCGGCGGGCAACTCGGTCGGCATCTTCGTCAGTCTCGCCTTGAGCCTGGGTCTGCCCCGCCGGTTTTCATTCTTTTTCGATCATAAGCTGGCCGCAGCCATTGTGGGTATTGTCGCGGGAACCTTCATCAGCTTCACAACGGCCCGCTGGCTGGTCTTTCGACGGAAAACCATCGCTCCGGACCCGGTGGTTTTGCCATCCGCTTCCTCGGCGCAACCACTTGATGCCTGAGACTTTAACTAAAAGATCGCGATTTCATGGTCGCTTAATCGAACAAAATCGAGTCACAAAACGAAACCTCTGCCATACGTTTGGCAGAGATGTGGCTTAGATTGACCTACGGAGTCTGACCGCGGTCAGTCGATGGCGGCCAGGTTCTTCTCGGATCGGTGGCATCGCGGCGAGTTTGTGCGCCACTTTTGGAGTGGTGCCGACCCACGGCTTGCCGCAGTGGCGATGACCGCGAGAGCCATAATCCAGGCGAACGGCGGGTTGCGTGTCCCTGCTCGGGGAAACACGTCGATCGTGTCGCGCGCCGGGAGGTCCGACGTTTCGAGAACACGGCGGCCTCGACCGATAGACGCATTGAATCAACTCCAGGGTTAGGAGGAAGTCGCTCATGTACCGGCCCAACGCTCGGGAAGAGAACGTCGCGGTGACCAGTGAGTCGAGCGAGTCGGCAGAGACGGCGGGAGCCATGGCGGCCGCTGATCCCTGGGTTGATCGCAAGGCTTCGGAGCTGGCGACGCGAGCGGCGCAGGCGCGGCAGCTCAGCGGTCGGCGTCGATTCGTCGATCCGGCCACCTGCGAGCGCGATTACGGCCTCGAAGAGCTGGAATTCATGAACGCCATGCAGGACTACAAGAAGCGTAGCGGTCGGAATTTCCCGACCTGGAGCGAGGTGCTTGAGGTGCTGCACAGCCTGGGCTATCGCAAGGACGAGATCGCCGCGCCGGCCGGCCCCTGAGGCCGGTCGGATTGACAAGCCGAGACGTCGCAACCTATGGTGTCGAATCCCCTTTGATCGACACCCTTGGCACGGCGACCCTGGCTCATCATGACCGTTCGCACTCGCTTCGCTCCCAGCCCGACCGGGTATCTGCACATTGGCGGCGTCCGCACCGCGCTCTTTAACTGGCTGCTGGCCCGACACAGCGGCGGGCAGTTTTTGTTGCGAATCGACGACACCGACCAGCAGCGGCATGTCGAGGAAGCCCTTGCCCGCATCCTGGACGGCTTCCGTTGGCTGGGCATGGACTGGGACGAGGGGCCGGAGGTGGGCGGGCCGCATGGACCGTATTTTCAGTCGGAGCGGGGCGAACATTACCGGGCGGCGGCGGAGCGGCTGATCGCGTCGGGCCATGTCTATCGGGATTACTCGACCGACTCCGAGCGGGCCGTCGATCGCACGGCGGCCGAGAAGGCGAAGCGGCCGTATCGGTTCCGGCGCATTGAGTATACAGATGCACAATTGTCGGCATTTGAATCCGAGGGGCGGCCTTACGCCCTGCGGTTCGCGGTGCCGGCGAAGCGGACCTTGACGCTTCACGATGAGATCAAGGGGCCGGTCGAGTTCGCGACCGCGGAGATCGGCGATTTCGTGATCGTGCGGCCGGATGGATCGCCGCTGTACAACTTCGCGAGCGTGGTGGACGACATCGAGATGGAGATCACGGACGTCGTGCGGGCCGAAGAGCATTTGTCGAACACGTTTCCCCAGTTGCTGGTGTTCGAGGCGCTTGAGGCCCCCCTGCCCCGGTTCGCGCATGTGCCTTTTGTGGCGGAGCCGGGGTCGAAGGCGAAGATGTCGAAGCGGAAGATGGAGGAGTATGCGCGGCAGGGAATTTTGCTCTATCTGCACGACTACATCGCACGCGGCTATCTCCCCGAGGCGGTGATGAACTACCTGGCGCGTCTGGGCTGGAGCTTCGATGGCACGCAGGAGATTTTCACGCGGGCGGAGCTGATTGAGAAGTTCACGCTGGATCGGGTGAACTCCAGCCCCGCGAGCCACGACCAGGACAAATTGTTCTGGATCGAGGGCGAGTGGATGAAGAGCGTGGCGATGGACCGCAAGGTGACCAGTTGCGCGGAGTTTCTGGAGCGCGAGGGGTTGGTGACGTTGCCGCTGGATGTGGATACGCGGGTGCGGATCGAGGCGGTGATCGTGGCGCTGGGGGATCGGCTCAAGACGTTTTCGGACATCGTGAAGCTGGGTCGGTATTTCTTCACGGAGACGCTGACGCATGATCCGGACGCGGTGAAAAAACGGTTGCGCAAGGAGGGCGTGCCTTCGCTTTTGAAGGAACTGGATGAGCTGCTGGGGGCGGTTGAGCCGTATGATCTGACCACGTTGGAGCGGGCGGTTCATGAGTTTGCCGAGAAAACCGGGCGAAAGATGGGGGACGTGGTAAATCCGCTGCGGGTGGCGACGACGGGTCAAGGGGTTGGTCCTGGTCTCTATGATTGCCTGGTGATTCTGGGTCGGGAGTCGTGTCGGCGGCGGATTGGCGAGACGTTGGCGTTGCTCGAAGGCGGCGGATGAGCGGGTTGTTGCGGGTTGGATAGCTTGGCGATGTTTACCACTCAGCAAGACGGGGTGGGCGATGCCCACCCTCCGAAAGAAGAGTTACCCATGAAGACGTTCGTGACCGGGTCGATCGCTTATGACTACATCATGGTGTTTCCGGGGCGATTCCGGGATCACATTCTGGCGGACAAGATGCACGTGCTGAGCGTGTCGTTTCTGGTGGATTCGCTGGTGCGTCGACGCGGCGGGACGGGCGGGAACATCGCGTACAACCTGGCATTGCTGGGCGAGCGGCCAGTGCTAGCGGGCACGGTGGGCGAGGATTTCGACGACTATCGGACCTGGCTGGACGAGGCGGGCGTGGATACGAGCGGCGTTACTGTCGTGAGCCAGGAGCATACGGCGAGCTGCTTCATCAACACCGACCTGCAAGACAACCAGATCACGGCGTTTTATCCGGGCGCGATGACGCATGCGTCGAGCGTGTCGCTGCGTGAACTGGGAGCGTCGCCGAACGATCTGGCGATCATCGCGCCCAATGATCCGAAGGCGATGGTGGCGTATGTCGAGGAGTGCCGCGTGGCGCGGATTCCCTATCTTTATGATCCCTCGATGCAGTTGCCCCGGCTGGAGAAGGATCAACTCGCGGCGGGCTGCGCGGGCGCGAAGATCGTGGCCGGGAATGATTATGAGTTCGGCATGATGGCCGAGAAGTTGGGGATCAGCGAACTTGAGCTGAGGCGGAGCGCACCGGTGACGGTGATGACGCGAGGCGAGGCGGGGGCCTTGATCACCGTGGATGGCGAAGAGATCGAGATTCCGCCGGCGAAGCCCAAGACGGTGGTGGACCCGACCGGGGCCGGCGACGCGTTTCGGGCGGGGATTGTGGCGGGGTTGAAGCACAAGCTGTCGTGGCCGGTGACGGGTCGGATCGCGGCGTTGACGGCGGTTTACGCGATCGAGCATCCGGGTCCGCAGCAGCATGGATATACGATGGAGGAGTTTTTGGAGCGGTACCGGTCGACGTTTGGTGAGTCGAGCGAGGTGAAGGCGCTGGCGGGTTGACGGCGAATGGGGCCGGTGTGTGTTCAGGTTGCCCAAGCCGGTGATTGGGGGAGGTGCATTGCGCGGGCCTTTGGTTCGCTGACGGCACCGTATGGGGTATGGCCATACGCCTTCGAGGGGGGAGGTGCGTTGCGCGGGCCTTTGGCCCGCTGACGGCACCCTACGGGATGTGACCATACGCTTTAAGTGCTTGCTGCGCGAGGGGGTGGGGTCTATTGTGAGAATGAAGAGCTAGAGTTTCGGAAATTGGTCGCGCCTCCGACTAAAAAGAGAGTGGCATGAACATGTCTCCTTTCGAGCGGTGTCCTGGGCCGGGGATGTTGTCGCGGCGGGAGATGGTGCAGATTGGCGGAAGTGCGCTGCTGGGGATGAGCCTGCCGGGTCTCCTGCGTGCGAAAGCGGCTGAGGGTCGCCGCGAAACTCAGATCCGGCCCACTGCCGATTCGTGCATCATCATATTTTTGAATGGTGGGCCGAGTCATTTGGATATGTGGGACATGAAGCCCACGGCGCCGCTGGAGATTCGCGGTGAGTTTCAGCCGATCGCGTCGAGCGTGCCGGGCGTGTCGGTGTGCGAGCATTTGCCTCGGTTCGCGACGCAGGTCCATCTGGGCACGTTGATTCGCTCGGCCCATCATTCGGTCAACAACTCACATGCGGCGGCGGTGTATTGCGGGCTGACGGGCCACGACCGGGGCGAGCTGGGCGGGGGGGCGAAGTCGACGGACAATCCGGCAATCGGTTCGGTGGTTGGCCTGTGTCGTCCGCCCGTCGAGGCGGTGAATCCGTTTGTGTCGCTGCCGTATGTCACGGCCGAAGGGGCGGGCGGGCCGCCTCAGCCGGGCTTCTTTGGGGGGTGGCTGGGGCGATCGCATGATCCGTTGTTTGTGCTTAAAGACCCCAACGCGGCCGACTTCGAGATGCCGGAACTCTCGTTGCCCACGGGTGTCGACGAATCGCGATTCCAGGCGCGCAAGGATCTGGGTAGGACGCTGGGCGGTCTGCCCGATGGTTTTCAGCGTGATGAGCGGCTGAGGGACCTCGACCGCTTTCAACAGCTCGCTTTTGAGCTGGTCACTTCACCCGCAGCGCAAAGGGCGTTTCGGATTGATCGTGAGGATCCGCGCACGCGCGATCGATATGGCCGGAACATTTATGGTCAGAGCGTTTTGCTGGCGCGAAGGATGGTTGAGGCCGGTACGCGTGTGGTGAGCATCTCCTGGGCTCCCGATGCGAATGCAACCTGGGATACGCATGGGCAGAACTTCCGATCGCTGAAGGATCGACTGCTTCCGCAACTTGATGCCGCGCTGGGCAGTTTGCTCGACGATCTCCAAGCGCGGTCGTTGCTCGAACGGACCCTGGTGGTCGTGATGGGTGAATTCGGTCGAAGTCCGAAGATCAATGGCGCCGCGGGGCGGGACCACTGGAATTTTGGGTATAGCCTGTTCCTGGCGGGCGGCGGGATCAAGGCGGGATATGTTCATGGGGCGAGTGACAAGATCGGGGCGCGGCCGCAGAGTGATCCGGTCACGCCGGCGGAGATCGTGGCGACGATTTATCGTTGCCTGGGGATCGCCCCGGATCTGATGCTGCATGATCAGCTTGGTCGTCCACTGGCGGTGGTGCCGAATGGGGAGGCGATTGGGGCTATTTTGGCGTAGGGTGGGGAGTATCTTAGAGATGTCAGATCGTGCCGATTCCTTACCACGCCAAGTGTAGCTGCCTTCGTCGGGTTCGAAGTTGCAGTTGGACCACAGGCAACCAGCCGCGAGACGGCTGATGTGGTTTACGGTGTCGGTTCATTGCCCTCGGACGATTGTGGTTTCTTAGGCGCGGTTGGGTTGGCCAAGCTCCTATCGGCGTCAATTAGGGAGATGAAACGCCCGATCAGGAGGACCAGCAGTAAGATCGAGGATATGCCCTGAATCACCGCGAAGAGTCGAAGGATTGAAGTGGGAGCCAAGTCTCCATACCCAATCGTGAACTGTGTGATTGCACTCAGGTAGACGGAGTCGAACCAGTCGATGGTGTGCCCTTGAGGGCCCTTGATCAAAGAACTGTGCGCTGCATATATGCATGCGAAGCATATGATCAGTTCTAAGTAGTTAACAAAACCAAGAATGACTATTCGTTCCTTAGAAGCAACAAAGGATGATGTGTTCAGTCGGATGACTCGATCAAAGATAGAAACTCTAGATGCATATGCGTTGATTTCTACAATTTTGTAGAACAGCGGAAATAGGACGATCCAGCGAAACCAATCAGGAGCACAAGAGATATTGACAATAAGAACGAACAACAAAAGTTCTATGCATAAACACATCGCGACATACCAATCAACCTTTTTTGCACGCTTCGTATGATCTTCAACTTCGTCAGGTCTATCTTGGGCATCGTCTCTACGCCCGATAATCCACTTCTCTATCGGCCAGGTGATGGATCTGGCACAGTTAGCAATTAATGGCGTTATCCATCCATGAGCCTTGGGTGGTGACGGATTATTTCTCTGTATGGTCATGTGAACGCCTTTCATGATTAAGTCGCATAACAAACAACGCAGATCAGGCGAGGTCGAGCTGGCGGACGAGTTCGGACATGGGGGGGCGGGCTTCGGGGTTTGGCTGGAGGGCGGCGTGGGCTAAATGGGCGAATGGGGCGGGGAGAGAGTGGGTGAGGTCGTCGGGGTTGACGGAGCGGATCTGGTCGAAGAGTTGGAGGAGGTTGTCGGCCTGGAAGGGCGGCACACCGTTGAGCAGTTCGCAGAGGAGGACGCCGAAGGCGAAGACGTCGGACGCGGAGGTTGGGGGTTGGCCTCGGGTTTGTTCGGGGGCCATGTAGGCGGGGGTTCCGGTGGCACCAAGGTCGATTGATGGGGTCTGGCCTGGTGATCCGGGAGTGTGGTCGAGGGTGGCGTCGGGGTCGATGGAGCGCGTGGTGGCGAGGCCGAAATCGACGAGTTTGACAAGGCCATCACGAGTGATGAGGATGTTTTCGGGCTTGATGTCGCCGTGGACGATGCCCTGGGCGTGCGCGGCGGCGAGGCCGGCGGCAACCTGGCGGGTGATCGAGAGGATGAGGGCGTGGTCGAGCGGGCCTTCGCGCTTGAGCAGGCGGCTCAGCGACTGGCCGGGGAGGTATTCCATGGCGATGAGCGGGACGCCCTCGCCCTGATCAACACCAAAGACTGTGCAGATATTGGGATGCATCAATGCGGCGACGGAGCGGGCTTCTTCGAGGGCGGAGTGGGGTGCGCCGGCTTTGAGAACCTTGAGGGCGACGGTTCGGTTCAGGTTGAGGTCCTTGGCGCGGAAGACAGCGCCGAAGGTTCCGCTGCCGATGATCGCGTCGATGCGGTAATGGGAGACGACGCTTCCGGGTCGGAGGAGCTGGGTGGGGTCGAGATTGGCCTCGCCGGGTTGCCAATCGGTGGCACAGAGGCCGCCGGTCTGGAGTGCGGCGAGGACGCGAAGGACGTCGGCGGCGCGGC
>JBGSYY010000644.1:0-6155 GCA_041750675.1 Isosphaeraceae bacterium
GCCGGCGAAAAGCACGCTGTAGCAATAGGGCCAGTGGTCGCGGCCGTTCTTGTCCGCGCCGGCGTCGCTGGTGATCTGGCCCACCTTGGGCGTGCGGCCGAACTCGCCCACGGCGGCGATCAAGGTTTCTTCCAGAAGTCCACGCGCACTCATATCTTCGAGCAACGCGGAAAACCCACGGTCGAACATCGGCAGGATCGATTCCTTCAAGAGTCGGAAATGCTGCCGGTGGGTGTCCCAGGTCTGGTCGAAGCGTGCGCCGGTGCAGACGGTCACCACCCGCACACCGGACTCGATCAGGCGACGCGCCAATAGCAAGCACTGCCCCAGATGCGGCAAGCCGCCAAACTGCCGCGCCTCCTTCGTCCTCGGGTTGTCGGGATCGAGTCCATACCGCTCGCGCACCGCGACCGGCTCCTCGCCCAGGTCAAAAGCCCGACGCGCCGACGGGCTGGCGATCAGGTCGTACGCCTTGCGGTAATGCTCACCCATCCCCTCCACGGTCGACGCCGCCGACGGCCCGTCCAGTGTCCGGTCGACCAGATCGAGCAAGGCATGCCGACGCTCGACCCGCGTGCCGCTCATGCCTTCCGGCAGGCTCAGGCCCGGCACGCGGTAATCGTCGCGGCTGGGGTCGCCCGCCAGAAACGGCTCGAACCGCGCCCCCAGGAACCCCGCCCCCTGCCCGGGGAGCAGCGAGCCATTGTTGCTCATCCAGTCGGGCAAATGTACGAAATCGGGTAGCGTGCCATCACCGGGCCGCAGCTTCGCCACCACCGATCCATAACACGGAAAATTGTCGGGACTGGGCGCGACAATTAGCCGCCCGCCCACGCTGGGCACCCGCCCGGTCGCCGCCTGGTAGTAGCCGGCGTTGTGATCGCCGATCGTGTGATGCACCGACCGCACCACCGCCAGATGATGGGCCTGCTGCGCCAGCATCGGCAAATGTTCACACAACAACAATCCCGGCGCGGAGGTTTCGATGGGCTGGAACTCGCCGCGAACGGCCTCGGGCGCGTCGGGCTTCATGTCCCAGAGGTCGATATGGCTGGGGCCGCCTTCGAGGGCGAACAGGATCAGCGACTTCGCTCGCGGCCGTGCGGCCGCCATCGCCCGCACGCGCAGCAAATCCGCCAAACCCAGCCCCATCAACCCCGCCGACCCTACGCGCAAGAACACCCGACGGCTTGGCGTCGCGCCGCTACAAACCCGTCGAGGCGTCGCGCACAGTTCCAGCATGAGCAATGAGCCTCACAATCTCGGAGCGAGTCACCCCTACGGCAGCCTCAACTTTATGCCGTACACGCCGTCCGGGCAAGGAAAACCGGAGATCGCCGTCGGACTTCACGCCTCGTTGCTCTTCGTCAATCATAACCCGGAAGCTCACGTCACCGCGCCCGGCGGCCGATCCGCCCGGTCCGTCAGAATCTCGTCGATCAGCTCCGTCACACCCGCGCCGTGATCGCTCTCCGTCACCATGTCGACCCGTTCCTTCACCACGGGAAGCGCATTGCCGACCGCCACCGAGAGCGCGCAAATCGACAGAAACGCATGGTCGTTCTCCGCGTCGCCCACGCCCACCACGGTCCGCGGCGAGAGGTTCAGCTCCTTGAGCGCTTCGATCAGCCCCGTCGCCTTGTTCACGCCCGAGGGCAGCACCATCACCGCGCTCTTGTTCAAGATCACCCGCAGCTCCAGGCCCATCTCGTGGATGACCTCGAGCGCCGTCGTCTGGTGTGGCTCCCAGAGTGCGACGATCACACGCCCCGTCGACACCCGCTCCGCCCCGCGCTCGCGAAGCCGCTCGGCGAACTCGACCGGCGGCGGTTCGGCCAAAATCCGCTCCCGCTTGTCGCTGGGCCGATACAAAAGGGCCCCGTTTTCGGCCACCACCAGATCAAACAGGTCGAGGCACGAACAGACTTCCATCAACTCGTCCAGCTCCCGGCCCGTCACCATCAAAAGAGTGCGGCCGGAGTCCTTGAACCGCTTCAGGGCCGCCACCGTCGGCTCGTCCACCCGGCCGTGATGGGCCAGTGTGCCGTCGTAATCCGTCGCCAGGGCCAGATAGCGCATCGAACCTCCACACCTTATCCATCTCTTGCCGCGTTCCGGGCGTCCGCGCTCAATTCGCTCATCCTATCGCCCGATCTTCGGCTTTCCTGCCTTGTTTTTCTCTTGCAACGGATCGAAATCCGGTCGATACTCTGGATATACAAATCCAGTACGGGATATCGGCCCGCGCGACTGCCGGACACTCGGCCCCGACCCTCTCGCCGACGATCATCCCTGGCTCGCCCCAAGGGAGTTTCTCGAGATGGCGAATTTCACCCCCCGTCGTGGTTTCTTGCAGGCGGCATGCCTTGGCGCGGTCGCCGGGCCGCTGGTCGGCCGCGAGGAAGTGATTTTGGCCGGTGCGATCGACGGCAACGGCGACGACGCGGGTCAGCCCGCCCGTCCCAAATACGAGGGCGAGCCTCTCCCGCACGGCACACTCGGCTCACTTTCGATCAGCCGGTTGATTCTGGGCGGCAACCTGATCGGCGGCTATGCCCACAGCCGCGACCTGCTTTATGTCTCGCGCTTGCTCCGCGAATACAACACGGAATCACGCATCTTCGACACCCTGGCGCTGGCCGAGGCGTCGGGCGTCAACACGATCCAGCTCAACCCCGGCTGTTACGACTTCGTCGAGCGTTACCGCAAGGAGCGCGGCGGTGCGATCCAGACGATCCTCAATGTCGATGTCGAATACGACGATATGACCCGCGTCCGCGACCAGGTGCAGGAGCTGGCCGGCCGAGGCGTGCACGCGCTCTACACCCACGGCATGGTGACCGACCGCTGCGTGATGAATGGCCAGCTCGACCGAGTGGCCAAGGTCGTCGACCTGATCCGCGCCTCGGGCCTTCCGGCCGGCATCGGCAGCCACTCGCTGGAAACGACGATCGCCGCTGAGAAGGAAGGCATCCCGACCGATTTTTACGTCAAGACGCTGCACCCGGACACTTATTGGTCCAACTCGCCCGAGGAGGTTCGCGACGAGTGGTGCTGGTATCGCCCCAACAGCGCCGACCACGACGGCTATCACGACAATTACTTCTGCGCCAATCCGCCGCGCACCATCGAGGTTTTCGACAAGATCACCAAGCCCTGGCTGGCCTTCAAGGTGATGGCGGCTGGCGCGATGAGTCCGCAGATCGGCTTCACGTACGCGTTCAAGAACGGTGCGGATTTCCTCATCGCCGGCATGTTCGACTTCCAGATCGCCGACGACGTGGGCATCGCCGTCAAGGCGGTCAAGCGCTCCCAATCCCGGCCCCGAGCCTGGCGGGCGTGACCATTCCCGGTTGCGTGCGCGGTGTTGCCGATGCGCGCAACCGGCTTCGTCTTCCATTCAGGACTGATGCCATGACGAACTCCCACTCGGTTTCGCGCCGCGGCTTCCTCGCCGCCAGCGGAGCCGGCGCTTCAGTGAGTGTGCTGGCTCTTTCCACACACGCCGATGAGCCGGCCCCAGCCAAGGACGACACGACTATCGCCCTCCCCCTAGGCACAATCGGCAAGGCCAAGATCAGCCGCGTGTTGCTGGGCGGCAATTTGATCAGCGGCTACATGCATTCGCGCGATCTCAAGTATGTGAACAGCCTGTTCCGTGCTTATGCCACTGACGAGAAGATTCTCGACACCCTGGCCCTGGCCGAGAGCTGCGGCATCAACACGGTTTTTGAGACGGGTGCGGCGTTTGTCGAACGCTACAATCGCGAGCGCAACGGACGCATGCAGTTCATTCCTCATATTGAGGTTTCCAGCGGGCAGTCGAAGCTGGCGCTGGCCGACCACATCAAGCAGCAGTTCGACCTGGGCGGCGTCGCCCTGTATGTCTGGGGCGTTTCGTCTGACACGCTGGTGCGCGACGGCGACATCGCGCAGCTTGCCCGTGCGGTCGAACTGGCAAAGTCGTTCGATCTGCCAATCGGGGTGGGCAGTCATTCACTCCAGGTTCCGATCCAGTGCGAACGTCACGGTGTGCCCTGCGATTTTTACGTCAAGACGCTACACACTGACGACTACCCCTCGGTATGGCCCCGCGAGCAGCGACGCGATTTCGCCTGGCTCGACGGCTCGCCCGCGCCCGGCTGGTACGACAACATGTGGTGCATCGACCCCGAGGAAACCATCGCCTTCATGCGCTCGGTGCCCAAGCCCTGGGTCGCCTTCAAGATCCTCGCCGCCGGCGCGATTCCGCCGCTTCGCGCGTTCCCCCACGCCTTCAAGAACGGTGCGGATTTCGTCGCCGTAGGTATGCTGGATTTCCAGGTCAAGTCGAACTGCGAGCTAGCCGCGCGCACGCTCCGCCGCTACCACGACCGTGAGCGACCCTGGCGGGCTTGAACTGTTCTCTGGAGATCGCAGGCCATGCTCACGACGGATGTTCATGTACAGAACCATTGCCGGTCTCTGGTCTGGGGACTGGTAGTTTTGCCTTGGATCGCGGGGTTTCTTCCGTCGGCGCGGGCTGATGTCGTCATCACCCCCGCGCCGCGCGGCGAACCGCTTTCCAGCCTGTACAAAGTGAGCGCCGAGGATCGGCTCTGCCCGGTTTACAACGCGCGAGTCGCACCCGCCGACACTTCCCGGCGTCATCGGGCGATGGATGATAAAAAGAACTCGGCCGATTACTACGAAATGGCCGCCTTCACGACATTCGACATGGACGCCCCGGCGCGAATCGCCGTCTCCTGTCCCGAGCCGATCACCGCCGCGCGCATCCTGCCCTCGTCGCTCAAGATCGTCCCGGATATCAAGGAGGGAACCCTGAGCTTCACGCTTGAGAAGCCGGGGCCGATCACAATCGAGGTCAACGGTCGCTGGGTCGATGCGCTGCACATCTTCGCCAACCCGCGTGAAGCCGCCCCTCCCGATCCCGACGACCCGAATGTTGTGTATTACGGCCCCGGCATCCACGAGGTGACCCATCGCCAGCTTGGCGACAACCAGACTCTCTATCTCGCCCCGGGCGCGATCGTCCGCGCCGTCGTCGCCGATGACGAGCGTTATTCGATCAGTGAGTACAGCGGCCAGCGCAACTACGAGCCGACATTCTTGCTGCGCGGCAAGAACATCCGTGTCCGCGGCCGTGGGATTCTTGACGGCTCGGCTTGCCCTACCCATGCGCGCAGTCCGCTGTTCGTCGACGGATCGGAGATATCGATCGAGGGCGTCATCATCCGCGACTCGTCCATCTGGACGATCCCGATCCGACGGTCCAGCGACGTTACGGTCGAGAACGTGAAGCTGATCGGCTACCGAGCCAATTCCGATGGCATTGATATCTGCAATAGTCAGCAGGTGACGGTACGCGATTGCTTCATCCGCACGCTCGACGACCTGGTGGTCGTTAAATCGGACCAGGGCCAGGGGCCGACGCGGAATATCCGGGTCGAGCGCTGCACGCTCTGGAACGAGGTGGCACATGCGTTGAGCGTTGGGGCCGAGCTGCGCGAGGAGGTCGACTTTGTCGAGTTTCAGGATTGCGACGTCATCCACGACAAGGGCCGCGAGTGGACCCTGCGCGTATTCCACGCCGACTCAGCACCCGTCTCAAACATCTTCTTCACCAATATCCGGGTCGAGGAATCGCAGCGTCTGGCGTCACTCTGGATTGGGAAGGCCGTTTGGTCGCGCGACGACGAGCGCGGCCATATTCGTAATGTCGCATTTCAGCGGATAGACGCCGCCGGCGACCCGCTCCGTATCGAGCTGACCGGCTTCGACGCGGAACACACCGTCGAGGGAGTCCGCTTCCAAAACGTCCGTCTCAACGGCCGCCCGATCACCGGGGCGGACGTCACTGAGACCAATGTGCATGTCCGAGACGTCACGATCGAACCTTGACGATCGTAGCCGGACACAGCCGAACGACGAACGCGCCTCGCCCAATAATTGCTCAGATATTTGTTTTGACGCACACATGAGCCAGAGCCTACGCTAAATGCTCTTGCCCCCGCGCGCCGGCCCGTGGGCGCGACAGCCGTAAAAGGGCGTCTCCTCGTCGCCCCGGCGGAGTCCGGCCGGTAAAGTGGAATGTTTCATCATGACTGGACTCCTTGCCCGACGCTGCGGGGCCGCGCTACTGGCCCTCGGCCTCG
>JBGSYY010000645.1:0-2878 GCA_041750675.1 Isosphaeraceae bacterium
ACCCGCCGCAACACACGCCCCCGCGCCAGACCCAGCCGCTTCGCCACCGCCGCCGCCAGCGCATCCGCCTGGTTGTATCCCCGCGTCCAACGCCGACGCCAGTGCAACGGTATCCCCACCACCACCGCCCCCAGATCACACGGCTCAGCACTCAACCATTCCTCGATCCAATCCTCGTGTCGATCCAGAACCGCCCCAGCCAGCGTCGGGGCCAACCAGGCCTGATACGGTTTCTTCAGCGCCAGGCAGAGCGACCGCAGCTCGTTGCGATAGGGACCCAGCGAAAGCGCCACGTCATAAGCCTGCGGACGCCCCGAACACATCGGGCACGCCCGGACCGACTCCGCGCGAAGCGCCGTTTGCAACGCCTTCGTCCACGTTCTCCCGCATCGACGACACGTCGCCGTCAGATCGCCGGCCATCGCCTCCACACACGTCGAACACGCTCCCGGCATTTCCGCCCCCTGGCCGCAAACCAGGCACGAGCGCGGAAAGATCGCCCGATCCAGAACCTGACCGATCACCGGCAGCGTCTGCACCCACAAAGCTCACACCCCCCCGCTCGACGGAAACCGCCCCTCGTCCAGATACGGCTCAAGCTGCTCCTTGAGCTGGTACCGAGCCCGCGCCAAAAGCGATTTCACCGCCGCCTCCGACCGACCCATCACCGACGCGATCTCCGCATAACCCATCCCCTCGAACTTGTTCAACAGCACCGCCAGCTTCTGATCCTCGCCCAGAGTCTCCAGCGCCGCGCGAACCACATCCGACAACTCCACCCGCCTCATCTGCGTCGACGCACCGACTTCCCGCCCCGGTAGTGCATCCATCGGCACAACCGAGGAGGATTCAAACGACGATCCACGCCCCACCGCCCGATCGCGCCGCCGCCCCCGACCCCGTCGATGGTTCCGCGCTAGATTGTTCGCGATCGTGAACAGCCAGGTCGAAAATCGCGCCGTCGGCCGATACTTCTTCCGCGACCGATAAACCCGCAGCAACACCTCCTGCGTCACGTCCTCCGCCGCGTCGGCGTCACCCAGCAAGTGCGTCAAAACACCCAAAAGCCGGCCCTGAAACCGCGACACCAACTCCTCAAACGCCCCCGCCACATCGTCGCGCACCGCCAGCATCAGCCGCACGTCCGGGTCCACCCCACCCGTCGGCGTTCCCTCCACCCTCGGCGTAGTCCCGGAGCTGAGCGCCAAGTCAAAAGCTCCTTCACCTGATGTCGGCCCGGTCCACTCCCGCACATACGCTCAAAACGGCGACTGGCTCCGAGGTCTTCCGAGGTGCCTGTCCCCGGTTTGATTTGGGGGCAGCGTCACCACCGCCTCTTCCGCCCGCCTGCGAAGCTGCCCGCACGCCGCGTCGATCGGCCGCCCTTTGGTCTTTCGCACACTCACGCTCACCCCATGCCGCCGCACCGCATCCGCAAACCGGCGCACATCCTCCGGCCCCGGCCGTCGAAATGGCAGCGTCGGCACCGGATTGAACGGAATCAAATTCACGTGCGACTTTCGCCCCGCCAGCAGCCGCCCCAGAGCCTCAGCATCCGACGGCCGATCATTCACGTCATGAAGCAGCACATATTCATAGGTAATCTGCCGCCCGCTCGCCTCAAAATATGCATCGGCCGCTTCCATCACCGCATCCAGCCCCACCTTGTCGTTGATCGGAACCAGCCGATCACGCAACCCCGCCTCCGCCGCGTGCAGCGAAACCGCCAGATGATACGGCCGATCATGCTCGGCCAGCTTCCGAATCTTCTCCGGCAGCCCGACCGTCGAAATCGTCACCCGCCTCGGCGACATCCCCAGGCCCATCGGCGAGCAGATCAAATCCAGCGCCGACAGCAAATTCTCCAGGTTCGCCAGGCTCTCGCCCATCCCCATCACCACGATGTTCGAAAGCGTCTCGTCTCCCGGCAACGCGTTCCGCGCCCGCAAGACCTGCTCCAGAATCTCACCACGGCTCAAATTCCGCTCGACCCCTTTCATCCCGCTCGCGCAAAACACGCACCCCATCCCGCAGCCCACCTGCGTGCTGATGCAAACCGTCCGCCGCTCCTCCTCGGCCATCAACACGCACTCGATCCGACGCCCATCCGGCCAGGCGATCAGGAGCTTCCGCGTCCCGTCCGGCGCAACGTCGTCCGCCTCAACCACGCCTCTCAACACCGTCCACTCCGCCATCAAACGCTCGCGAAGCGCCTTGGGCAGCTCGGTCATGCTCGCGAAATCCACCGCGCGACGATCAAACACCCAGCGCCAAACCTGCCGCCCGTGATAACGCGGATATCCTTCGGCCGCGATCCAGTCGGCCAGCTCATCAATCGTCGCGTCCAGCAGCGGGCGGGCACTCATCATCGTCATCTGTGTTCCCGTCGAGATCTCATGTTTCCACGAATTATAGGAAACCCCCACCGCGAAAGCGAACCAATGCGTCCTCACCCGTTTACCCACGCACGCCAAGCTGGCAAGATCAATGCCAAGCGCCCAAGATTCTCGCGATCACTCGCTCCACCCGTCCGAGCCCAACGCGATGACGACCCACCTCGCCTTTTTGACCGCCCTGCTCACCCTGGCCCAGGCCCAGGCCCCCGAAACCCTGACGGTCCCCGAGTCGATCATCGCCGACCAGCTCCCCCCCATCCCCGCCGAGATTTCCCAGCAGCTCCAACGCTATCAAAACATCCGCTCCGCTCGCTTCCAGGGCTGGCTCGAACCGGACCCCGCCGAGCGCACCTCCGGCGTCGCCCGAGCCCCCATGCTCCTGCTCACCCGCTTCGGCGAAACCACCCAGGTCCACCGCGCCGCCTTCCCCGCCGCCGCACGCACCCAGCTCACCTTTCAGCCCGAGCGCGTCCTCGCCGCCA
>JBGSYY010000646.1:0-1703 GCA_041750675.1 Isosphaeraceae bacterium
GGCCGCCAGGCGGATCGGCCGGGTGATAGCCGGCCAGGCTGAGCGCCAGGAAGACGGCGGCGAACAACATGCCCAGGGCACGCGCCTGATGGGTCCAGCGGGGTCGTTCTCCGGTCATCCGTCAAGGTCCCCACATTCTCACGGCGCCAGTGCCCGGGTCGAGAAAGAGAAAGCACGGGCCGAGCCGCTCTTTCTCCACGTCGTTCTCGGAGCCGACGGAAGGCCACGGGGGCCCGCCGCTTCTCCGTGAGCACGCGCAAACCGCGCAGGGCGGCACGGGCCGCCCGCTCCCTTTTGGACTTTCATCCCAAGGGGAGATCGGTCGATGCGGGCTCGCGTCTTCGACCGATCCCGGGGCGGCGGGGTGTACGACCGTGGGGCGTTGTCGGTTATTCCGACTGCGTGAGATCGACGGTCCCGCCGTCGTCGCCGCTTTCGGGTGCTTCCGAGGCCAGCGCCGCGTTGCCCGAAAGGTCGAGATTGATCTTCTCCTCCATGATCTCGGCGATCACGGTGGCCATCTTATCGCTGGTGCGTGGCTCGACCACGAACCGCGAGCCTTGGTTGATCGCGATCATCCGCTTTTGAATCAAGGTGGCGAGCTTGAATCGGCCGCCCACCTTGTTCACGATCTGGTCTTCCTTCAGTTCTTCGAGCATCGAGATACCCTTCCTTCGTTCGTGACGTTGCGGGTGACGGCGAGATTGACGATTGGGCGGCGATGGCCCGGCGATGCGGGTCCTAGGGGTCGGTCAAAACGGCGGCGAGTGCCGCCACAGCGCGGTCGAGGTCGTCATTGACGATTCGCAGGTCGTAGCTGCCGGCAAGGTCGCGCTCGTGTCGAGCGATGACCAGCCGCTGGTGGAGCTGTTCGTCAGTCTCCGTGGCGCGGTGGCGAAGGCGGTGGGCCAGCGTGTTGAAATCGGGAGCGTCGATGAAGACGAACAAGGCGGTGGGCGCTCGCTCACGCACCTGCATCGCCCCCTGGGTCTCGATCTCCAGCACCACGTGCCGGCCCGCCTTCAGGGCCTCGAAAACCGGCGCGGTCGGCGTGCCGTAAAAGTTGCCGTTGTAATTGGCCCATTCAAGCAGCTCGCCGGTATCGCGAGCGTGGGCGAACTCCTCGGTGGTCATGAAGAAGTAATCACGCCCCGATTCCTCGCCAGCGCGGGGCCGGCGGGTGGTCGCCGAGACCGAAAGTCGCGCGGAGACGCCCGGCTGTTCCAGGGCGCGGCGAAGCACGGTCGTCTTGCCCGAGCCGGACGGCCCCGACACCACGATCAACTGCCCCGGCAGCTCGCCCCAGCCCTGAATCCACATTGCGACGATCTCTCGCTCCTCGTCTCTCGGAATGATGCTCACTCCACGTTCTGGATCAATTCCCGCACACGCTCCAGCAGGCTTTTCAGCTCGACAACACCGTGGCTGATCGCCACGTCATTGGCCTTCGAGCCGATGGTGTTCGTCTCCCGGCCCATCTCTTGCACCAGGAATTCCAGCTTACGCCCGGCACTCTCGGGGCTTTCGATTACGGCGTAATACTGTTCCAGATGCGCCCGCAGCCGTGTGATCTCCTCCGACACATCGGCGCGATCGGCGAACAAGGCCACTTCCCGAATCAGGTCGCGCGGTTCGACCGTCAATCGGTCTTTGACAAGCGTCTGCACACGCTCAAGCAGCCGCTGCTGATAATCGGCGACGAC
>JBGSYY010000647.1:0-10207 GCA_041750675.1 Isosphaeraceae bacterium
GTGCAGGCCGGCCGCCGGGTCGTCGGCAGGCCCCATGACATCGAGCGAGCCAAACTCCTCGTCGCTGGTCGCCGCGCTGGAACGATCGTCGAGCGAAACAGTCGCGCGGCGTTTTCGGCGGCGTCCGAGGTCGAGTGAGGCATTGGTCACGATCCGCAAGAGCCAGGTCCGAAACCCGCTGCGACCATCGAAATCGGCCAGATGGGCGACGGCTTTCAAGAAGGCGTCCTGAACTGCGTCCAGGGCGTCATGGTCGTTGCCGAGCAGGCGATGGGCGACGCGGTACGAGGTTGCGAAATGGCGGCGGAAGAGTTCCTCCCGCGAGGCAAGGTCGCCCCCGCGCACCCGTTCGAGCAAAAGTTCGTCGGGCGTCGCGACAACGCCGGCTTCGGTCTCGGGCATGGCCATCCCTGAAGAGAGAGACGAACCCGGAGGCTGGGATATTCGCGCGTCCACGAAGAAGTTCAGCCTTTCACGGTTTGGCCCATCCCGGGACGCTCGTTCATTTTACGCTGCAAGAGGTTGATGGGCCAGAACGCTGCTTTGCGGCGCGGATCGCGTTGTCGGCTCGTCGACTGATTGATCTTGACCATTTTTTGATCGGTGAGCATAGTCCCGTCCGTCCCGCAAAGCCTGCCCTCATGACATGGCCCCATTGAGCGTGCTTCTTTCGACAGTTCAGAAGGGTGGAACGGGCCAAGCGAGTCCGCCACACGAGCCGCCATTGCTTTCGGAGGGAACACGCCATGTTCGACTACAAATCGACGCGACTTCTGTTCGGGGTCGCTCTCACCCTGGCCTTCTCGTCCGGAACGGTCCGTGCCGGCTCGATCCTCAAATTCCGGCTCTCCAACCAAGGCACGGAATCGATCGGTCGGATCGACTTCGACGTTATGCCACCCGGCGCGGTAGCGCCGCCGGCGATCGGCACCGATCCGGCAACCGGCGAACCGCTCTCCGGCAGCCCGCTCACCATCCTGCCGGAATCGACCGGATTTGACAGTAGTCAGCTTTCGGTCGCGCTGGGAACGAAGCCCGGCGCACAGGCGCTGCGGCTCCTGTTTGGTCAGACTCAAACCATCGATGCGAACGGCGACGTGGTTTTTTCGCCGGTCCTGGGCAGCGACGGCAAGCCGCTGGGCCAGTTCGAGCCGGGCAGCCGACTTGACTTCGCGCTGACGGTCGACTCGAACAAGATCACCCTCTTCGACCTGATCTTGCCCCAGATGGCGGCCGGGCTTGTGCTCCAGGATCTGCCCACCGACAGCCTCATTGGCGACCCAGCGGTTGACCCGCCGATCGTGCCCACCACGCCCACGCCGGATGTCAACCAGGTGCCCGAGCCGGGTCCGCTGGCGGTCTGGGGGGTGGTTGCGGGTCTGGCGATCTGGCGAACCCAGCGCCGCCGGCGGCATCGGATCGCGGGCTGAGCCAGGCTCTGGGCATGGACCCAAGCTTGGCAACGATTCGTCATCGTGCCATGATGGACCTGTGGCTCTCCGAGCAAACGGGCCGATATGGCGGAGGCGGCGGAAGAATCGTGGAGGTATTGATCTCCGAAGAGGCGCTCCGCGCCCGGATCGCCGAACTGGGTCGCGCCATAGAGGCCGACTTCGAGGGTCGGCCGCTGACGATCGTCGCCGTGCTCACGGGCAGTCTCGTGTTGCTCGCCGACCTGATGCGGCAGGTTCGGATTCCCCACCGTGTGGGCCTTTTGCAGGCGAGCAGTTACAAAGGCGCGGTGACCCGGGGATCGGCGACCGTGAAGATCGACCCCAGCTTTCTGCCTGAGGTCGCGGGCCGCGACGTCCTGCTGCTCGACGACATTCTGGACACCGGCCGCACGCTGGGAACGCTTGTGGAGTTGCTCCGCGATCGAGGCGCGGCGAGCATCCGCGTCGCGGTCTTGCTGCGTAAGCTGGGTCGCCAGGAGGTGCCCCTGGAGCCGGATTACGTCGGCTTTACGATCCCCGATAAGTTCGTCGTGGGCTATGGCCTCGACTACGACGACGACTTCCGGCACCTGCCGTTCGTGGCCGTGCTGCCGGACGACACCGGACAGGCGTGAGGCAATGATGCCGGGCAAGCCTTTGACGACGCCTGAGCATCCGCTCCGGATTGCTTTGGTCTCACGCCGGTATCCCCCCTTGATCGGCGGCGCGGAGGCGATGCTTCGCTATCTGGCTTTAGCCCTCGCGGACGCGGGAGCCGAGGTCACGGTTTTGACATCTCGCGTCGATCGCGAATTGCCGGACGTGGAAACAATCGCCACCCGCCAGGGCCGGCTGGAGGTGCGGCGGCTGCCGACCTCGCCGTTGCGCTTCGTCGGAACGTGGGTTTACATGCGCGGCCTGGACCGCGCCTTGCGCGAATTGCGTCCCGATATCGCCTATGTTTCCATGCTCAAACATGACGCCTACGCCTCCATCGCCGCGGGTTGGGCGGCGGGCTTTCCCGTCGTGCTGCGTCCGGAAGGGGCAGGGGCGACGGGCGACATCGCCTGGCAAAACTGGGGACGGTTCGGCAAGACGATTGCGCGGCGGTGTCGGCAGGCGAACGCCTTTGTGGCGATCAGCAAGGCCGTGCGCGAGGAACTGGTCGGCGCCGACTACCCGGCGGAACGGATCGTCGAGCTGCCCAATGGCGTGCCGGTGCCGGAGAAGCCCTGGAACCGGCGGCCTCATTGGCGGGACGATCCGCGCGCGGTCTTCATCGGGCGACTTGCTCCGGAAAAATCCGTCCATACCTTGATCAGCGCATGGCCGCTGGTTCTGGAGCAGTATCCTGAAGCGCGTTTGACCTTGATCGGTGAAGGGCCGGAGCGTGCCCGGCTGGAGGCGTCCGTGGCGGGGCTGGGCCTGGCTCATCGGATCACGCTAGCGGGAGCCGATCCCGACGCTCCCGCCCGGCTTCGAGATTCGGACCTGTTTGTCCTGCCCTCTCAAGAGGAGGGGATGAGCCTTGCGTTGCTGGAGGCGATGGCGGTGGGCGTGCCGATCGTCGCCACGTCCATCCCGGGAAACCGCAAACTGATCACCGATTACAAGCACGGCCGCCTCGTGCCGCCGGGTGATCCGGAAGCCCTGGCGCGGGTGATCCTCGACCAATGGTTGGACCTCGATCACGCGATCCACATGGGCCGCGCGGCTCGGTCGCTTGTGCGACAAAAATACTCGAACGCGGGGGTCGCAAGACGGCACCTCGAATTGTTTCGGCGACTGGTCGGGGCCGGGGCGCCGTGAATCGTGTGCAGGAGACGCGCCTCCTGGCAGCGTCGTGGTTTGAAAACGAAAAAAGGGTGCGGCCTCGATGTTGAAAGTCTTGCAGGTGATTCCCACTCTCGACCGTTCGGGTGCCGAGAAGCAGATGGTCTTGCTCGCACGGGGCTTGCCTCGCGACCGCTTCCACGTCGAGGTGGCCGCGCTCACCCGCCTTGGCCCTCTCGCCGCCGATCTGGAGGCGAGCGGGATCCCGACGCGGCTCTTCGCCAAGCGGTTCAAGTTCGACATGGCGGTGCTGGGGCGTCTGTCGCGGTGGATGAAGCAAGAGCGGTTTGACGTGATCCACACCTGGATCTTCGCCGCGAATGTCTATGGACGAGTTGCCGGCCACATGGCGCGCGTGCCCGTGGTGGTCACCTCCGAGATGGCCGTCGATTTGTGGAAACGGCGCTTGCATCTGAGGCTCGACGCCTGGCTCGCGCGGTGGACCGATCGGATCGTGGGAAATTCGCAGGCCGTGGTCGATTTCTACCGTGACGCCGGAATTCCCCAAGCCAAGCTCGACCTGATTTACTCGGGCATCGGTTTTGAGCCGGAGCCGCTCCGAACCGCTGCCGAGACACGTCGGGCGTTGGGTGTCGACAACGCCGCGCCCGTGTTTCTCTATGTCGGCCGACTTGCCGACCAGAAGCGTGTCAGCGACCTGCTCGACGCCGCCGATCTACTGCAGCACGTTCTGCCCGAGGCCGTAACCTGGATCGCGGGCGACGGCCCACTGCGTCGCGACCTGGAAACCCGAGCAGGCGCGTTTACCTTGATCGACTCGGGACGTGTCCGCTTTCTGGGCCATCGCGACGATGTTCCCGACCTACTCGCGGCCGCCGACGTGCTTGTCCTGCCGAGTGCCTACGAGGGGCTGCCCAACGTTGTCCTGGAGGCGATGCGGATGGGCAAGCCGGTCATCGCCACTGCCGCGCCGGGCACGACGGAGGCGGTGGTTGACGGCGAGTCGGGCCTGTTGGTCCCGATCGGCGTTCCGCGCGAGATTTGTCGGGCGATGCGCAGCCTGGCTCGCGACGCGGCGAAACGATCCGCCCTGGGGGCCTGTGGCCGCTCGGTGGTCGAGTCGCGGTTTCGGCTCGACACGATGATCGAGGCGTATGCGTTGCTCTACGAGCAACTCGCCCGGGCGAAGGGTCGGATGTAACGCTCGCGCACGCCGTTCAAGGGTTCTCCTCATCGGGGTCGGGTCGTTCTTGCACGATCACGACCCAACCGGTGTCGACGCTCACCTCCGGCCTGCCCTCGATCAGAATCGGCTCGAATGCCGCATGCCAGATTCCCTTGCCGGGGCCGTCGATCGGATCGCGGTACGCTTCCTCGTAGGTGCCGGGCAGGGGAGTCGAACGCTGGCGAGACACGGGTTCCTCGATCGCACGATCTTGCTCTCGTTTGCGCAGTCGCGCGATCGAAGCCTCGCGGAGCCTCTGCAACGAAGTGGTGCGGTCCGGATCGAGATACGCGATCGAGCCGCTGCTCGGGCTAAGGTCGGCATGGTGCAGGATCAAGCCGGTGCGGCCCTCGAAATCCGTCCGCACGTCGGCAAGCACAGCAAGTTGATTGTCGCCGACGTCAAGCTGCAGCACGCCGAAGTGGCCGACATCGACCGACATCCCCAGCACGGCCACGACGGGCTTTTGGGGATCACCGCCCTCATGCACCGGCACCGAGAAAACCACGGTGTATTTCTGAGTCGCCTTGCTGCGGAATACGATCGAGCGATGCGGTCGAGTGATCGGGGAAAGGTCGGGAGTGCCTGGTGGGAGATCACGGCCCTGACCGTGAAAGTAGTCGCGATAGTTGTAATCGACGCCGATGTTGCTGGCGATGTAGGGCGCGCGTGCGATCTGAACTCCACGCTCGTCGGTCACGAACCAATTCGAGGCGGCCGCCGCGGCGTCATGCTCGGCGAAGTGAATCTCGACCCAATGTTGCAGCCCCATGCGCGCGGGCGAGTCGGCGGGTTCATGACGCCCTTGAAGCAAACCCGACAGCTCGGGGTCGATGGCCTCGTTTTCGAGAATCCGCCAACGGCGATCAATCTCGGCGGCGACGGTGCGCGCCGCGAACTTGGCGGCGACCCGCAAACTCTGTTCCCGTGCCTGATGCTCGCGTTCAGCGACGCGACGGAAATCATTGGCCGTAAACGCAAGGATGCCGACGATCGCCAGCAGGGCAGCCGCCAGTGTCCCGGCCCAGGCCTTGTGGCGTCGCCCCCAGCGTGTGAGCCGGTCGGACCAACTTTCGCGTAGAGCCGTCACCGGCTCGTCGTCAATCCAGCGCTCGAGATCTCGCGCGAAGGCGGTCATCGACGGATAACGGTCTTCCGGCCGCAGCGCCATCGCCTTGAGGCAAACCGCCTCCAGCGCGCGCGGGACGCCGGGATCAATGCTCCTCGGGTGGCGCAAATCGCCGCGTTCCACCTTTTGAAGAATTTCGGCAAGCGGGGCCCCCTCGGCGTTGAACGGAAGCCGTCCGGTCAAGAGGTGGAAGAGCGTAGCGCCCAGGCTGTAGATGTCGGACGCAGGCCCAAGCTCCTCAAGAGCGCCTCGTGCCTGTTCCGGACTCATGAACGCGGGTGTTCCCACCGCTCGTCCCGGCAGCGTCTCGGCGGATGAGCCACCTGACGAGGGACGAAACGTCGCCTCCTGCTCGGCCTCGTCGATCGCGACGCGGGGCTGGCCGACGAGCGGCGGCGGGTCGGAATGCTCACTCGACCCGACGATCTTGGCCAGGCCCCAATCCACGACCAACGTCTCGCCATAAGGGCCGAGCAGGATATTCGCGGGCTTGACGTCGCGATGGATCACGCCGCGACTATGGGCGTACGCCAGGGCATTGCAGACATCGACCAAACGCCGGATCAGCGGGCGAATCGCGGCGGTAAGCTCTGCCGCGCGCGGTGCGATCGGTCGGCCCGCCGGGTCGAGGCGGAGATTTTGGATCGCCTCCTTGAGCGTGATGCCTCGGATCAGCCGCATCGCGTAATAGGGACGGCCGTCGTCGTGGTGGCCGAGTGCGTAAACCGGAACAAAACCGGGATGCTCCAGGTTGCCGGTCACTTCCGCTTCAAGAAGGAAGCGGACGCGGCTGATGGGATCGTCGGCGTGGTCGCCGAGAATCTCCTTGAGCGCAACCTCACGACCAAGCTGGAGGTCGCGCGCGACGTACACACGGCCCAGACCGCCCCGGCGATGCTCACGCACGATCTGGAACCGACCACCGGCCGGAGTAGGCGCGCCGCTCGGGGCAGTCTGGTCCGACTCGCTCAGTGCCAGCGTGGGCATTTCGGCGGCGGTAGGCAGCGATTGGGTCAGGTCCGGGTCGCCTGGATCCGGCATGGAATCCATCCAAGGGGGTTTGCGAAGGACTCGCCGCCTGAGGCGGCGGCCTGCCGATTCGACACGGCATAATACGGCAAATGAGCGGCGATCGTTTGGGAGCCGTCCCCAGCCTACCCGATTGGTTTGCAACGCGAGGCGTGTCACAATATGGCTTTGGACAGCCAAGGCCGCCCCGTGACGGATGAAATCCGTTGCGTGCCGCTTCCTTGAGCACTTTTCCCTGGAGGTCGCTCGGTGGTTCGCGACGTATTGTCGATCGTGCTGGCCGGAGGGCGCGGAACACGACTTGAGCCGCTCACCCGCGATCGCGCCAAGCCGGCTGTGCCCTTTGGCGGAATTTATCGAATCATCGATTTCACACTTTCGAATTGCATCAATAGCGACTTGCGCAAGATTCTGGTTTTGACTCAATACAAGGCCGTTAGCCTTGTGCGGCACATCGATCAGGGCTGGAAATTCCTGTGCCGCGAACTGGACGAATACATCGAGGTCATACCGCCTCAGCAGCGGATCACCGACAACTGGTACCAGGGAACCGCCGACGCTATTTACCAGAACATTTACACGATCGAGAAAGCCAGCCCGCGCGACACCCTCATCCTCGCCGGCGACCACATCTACAAGATGAACTACGCCGAGATGCTGGCGTTCCATCGTGAGAGCGAGGCCGACCTGACGATCGCCTGTCTGCCGGTGCCGCGTCTTGAGGCGAGCGAGTTCGGCGTCATGCAGATCGACGGCAACGATCGAGTGCTCGGTTTCGTCGAGAAGCCCAGCGATCCGCCGCCGATGCCGGGCCACCCCGAGCTGGCCCTGGCCTCGATGGGCATCTACGTCTTCAAGACTGACGTCATGTTCGAGCTGCTGTTTCAGAATGCCGCGCGCAAGGAAAAAAGCGGTCACGACTTCGGCAGAGACATCATCCCCCGCATGCTCGAAGACAAGTCGCGCATTTTCGCGTATCCGTTCCGTGACAAGAACCGCCGCGACGTCGAATCCGGCCCTGCGTACTGGCGCGACGTGGGCACAACCGACGCCTATTTCCAGACCAGCATGGATCTGATCTCGGTTGATCCCATCCTCAACCTCTACGACCGCGACTGGCCGATCCACACCTATCAGCCCCCATTTCCCCCACCCAAGTTCGTACACGACGCCCCTGGCCGAAAAGGGCTTTCGCTCAACACCATCGTCTGCCAGGGGTCGATCATCTCCGGCGGCGAGGTGCGGCACAGCATTCTCTCGCCCAACGTGAGGATCAACAGCTTCGCCCTGGTCGAGGAGTCGCTCCTCTTTGATGGAGTCAACGTCGGCCGCAACGCCCGAGTGCGCCGCGCCATCATCGATAAGGAAGTACACGTTCCGGCAGGGGTGACCATCGGCTACGACGCCGAGCTCGACCGCGCCCGCGGCCTGACGGTGACCGAAACCGGCATCACGGTGGTGCCCAAGGGCGAGGACCTCGAGCGCTTCAGTAAATCGTAAACTGACACGCAAACGCAGAAACTCGCCGGCCGTCGCGTCTGTTCAGGACGCAACGTTCGGCGAGTTCAGGAATCATCCCGGCAGTGTGTCGGAAGACGACCTCACTGCCGGTTTGATCCGCTCACTGAGTTGTTGATCAGCCCTGCGGAGCCGCGAAGCTCTGTGGGGCGGCGTAGCTCTGCGGGGCGGCGTAGGTCTGGGCCGTCGGGTAGATGGCCCCGGCGCCGCAACCACCGTCGCAACCGGTGTCGCACTTGTTCTTGTGGCAGAGCTTCGGCATCTTGATCTTGGGCAGGCAAACCTTCGGCATGTGGATCTTGGGCAGGCAGACCTTGGGCATCTTGAAGCCGCAGCCGGCCGGCTCGCAGACGGTCCCGGCCGGAACGGTGCAAACCGTCTTGCCGTGGCCGAAGGAAGGCATGTGGAACTTGGGCAGCGAAAGCCCATGGCCGCAGCCATCGGCCACCGGCGCGTAGCCTTCGCTGATGTACTGAGCCGACGGGACGACGCCCTGAGGCGAGCCCCAAGATTGTTCAGACTGTGCCCGGGCCTGTCCGGCCGAAGCCAGACAAAGAGCGAATGCGGCAACAGCGAGATGACGAGCAGAAAAGAGGCGGAGCATGGATCGTCTTCCGTGGATTCGTGAACTGGTGACGCTCATCCTTGGTCCATACGCGATGTGCATCCGTGCGTCTCGCGCAGGCCGTGCCACGCTTTCGCCTGGCAGCCACGCCCGAGTGATAGGTGTTATCGGAAGCCAGGGCCGTGAGCTTCGGATTTCTGCGAGCAAGTTCTCCACAGTTTCTCGTCTGCGGCTGCAGAATCGTCGCGATCCCACTCTTTAGGGGTCGCCCTATCGCCGAGAGCGCGGGTCTGGTGGACCGACGAGCCGTTCGTCAGAATGGTGCGACCATCAGCCGTGCGTGAAACAGGGACTCGAACAGCCTGACGTTTTCCTGAGGAGTTGGATGATGACTTGGCGCGTCTTGATCGTGCTCGCTGTGGGTCTGGCGGCTTGCCTGGCCTCGTCTCAGTCGACCTGGGCCCAGGCCGCTCCCGGCGATGTGCTCGCACAACTCCAGACAGAGGCGGTCGAGACCAAGTCGGAGCCTCGGCCACGCGCCTACCACTTTGGCGGTCAGGGTGCGGGCGGGGTCTTTTCCACCCACGCAAGCCATTCCAACCGCCTCGTTCCCGCCTATCTGGTCGGGACGAAAATCGACCTGACGCCTTTCGTCGGCTCCAACAGTGCCTATCGCGACCCCGAGCGGGTCCGCCGCCTGTTTGGCCGTATTCCCGAGTTCACCGTCAACCCCGACGCGGAGTACGCCGATCAGAGCGATCTGTATCGCATCCAGGCCGAGGCTGTCCGCCGGGGCGCTCGGCACCTCTTCACCGTCTGGTTTGATGGCATGGACTGGGAGATGGTCCGCGCCGCCGTCCTGGCGCGAACGGGCCGCGAACCGACGGAAGGTCCCGGCGCCGGCCCGTTCTTCGACAACTTCGCCGGTGCCGAAGTCCAGTTCACGGCCGTCGTCACCAGTCCCACGCATTCCGGTCCACCAGACGACCAGCGTGACCTCGACCGGCAGAGTCTCGGCGACCTCTCCAACGTGCTGGGCGGCGGATACGACGCCCGATTTGGCGGACCCATGCCCTGGGCCAAGGGACCGCTCCTCGATCAAGCTCCCGAGTATCTGATCGGGCAGAGCGGGGGAGCCGAGGGAATGGCGCGCATACGCGCGGCCGGCGGCGCGGTTCACGCGTATACCGACAGTGCCCCGAGCGGCGGCGCTTATGCCAGCGGCGTCAAGATGAGCAACGACGTGATCAACTTCGATGATTCGGGAAAGGTCGTCGAGACCCTGTACAATCGCCTTCAATCCGAAGGCTGGCGAGTCGGGACCGTCACCAGCGTCCCCTTCTGCCACGCCTCGCCCGCCGCCATGTACGCGCACAACGTGAGCCGCGACGACTATCAGGATCTCGCCCGCGAGATGCTCGGCCTGACGTCCATCGTTCAGACAACCGGCCAAGGTCCCGCGCGGCCGGGGCTCGACGTTGTGATCGGCTGCGGTCACGGCGTCCGCGCCGGCG
>JBGSYY010000648.1:0-13095 GCA_041750675.1 Isosphaeraceae bacterium
CCACCCCGGCACCGCCTCCATCCACTTCCACCACCAGTCCGGACGCCTCGGCGGCCAACCCGGCGCATGGGGCTACGTCCGCGGCGGAATGGGGATGGTCTCGTTCCTCCTCTCCGACGCCGCCCGCAACGCGGGCGCCACCGTCGCCACCGGACTTCCCGTCGCCGCCATCAACCCCGGCCGCGGCGTCACCCTCGAATGCGGCACCCGTATCAACGCCCCCATCATCGTCGCCAATGCCGACCCCCGCACCACCCTCCGCCTCCTCGGAGAAGAAGCCGACACCACCTGGCGCACCCGCGTCGAAGCCGTCCCCATGATCGGCTGCACCGCCAAGATCAACCTACTCTTGAGCGAGCTACCCAACTTCCACGCCCGCCCCGGTACCAATGAACCTCATCACTACGGCCAGATCAACATCCCCTTGGAAGTGGATGAGTGGGATCGCGCCTTCCACACCGCTCGCCAGGGAAACCTCCCCGACCGTCTCTGGGCCGAACTCTACATCCAGACCGTCCACGACCCATCGGTCGCACCCCCCAACGTCCACACCCTCAGCGTCTTCACCCAGTACGTTCCTCACACCTTCGGCCAGGGAACCTGGAACGACCGCCGCGCCGAGGTCGCCCAGCTCGCCATCCACTCCATCGCCCGCCACTGCACAAATCTCGAAAACGCGATCATCGACTCCAACGTCCTCGGTCCCCCCGACATCGAGCGCGAGGTCGGCCTCTCCGGCGGCCACATCTTCCAGGGCGAATGCCTGCCTCAGTTCATGTGGGACCAACGTCTGAGCTACCGCACCCCCATGCCCGGCCTCTACCTCTGCGGCGCAGCCACCCACCCCGGCGGCAGCGTCATCGCCATCAACGGCCGCAACGCCGCCCTCATGATCCTCGGAGATCGCTCCCTCAAGCCGTAGAAAAGTGCGTGCGTCAGACAGTCGTCGACCGCAACGAACGACTCAACTCACCCACCATCATCCCCGATCGCCTCCACCGGACACTCCGCCATCGCTGCCCGGCAAGCGGCCTCCTCTTCAGCGTCCCGAGGCTGCCGATAAACATAACTATAACCGTCTCCATCCTTGCGCCCGAAATTCCCCCCCGCCTTCTCCCGGCACATATCGCAATCAATACACGTCACATCCACGTAAAACCGCCCACGCACATTCTCCGGCACCTTCTGTTCACGGTCCGCCATCATCACGCCCCAATCCGATGTCCGCCCCGGCGTTCTCTATCCAATCCTACACAACCCGCCCAATACCATCGCGGCCCGATCCACCTTCGCAATCCCCGGACACCGCAATCGCCGCATTCACACGCACCGGCTCACTCACATCCCGATCAGCTCCCGGCCGAATCGTCTGAGTCTCGTATCCACCATCCGGCCCCCTCATCTCCGAACCCCATCCTAACCTCGGCTAATACGCTTCCGCCTCATCCCCACTCCCACATCACCCCGCTGCGTCCGTGTGGTTCACGCACAGTCGCTTCCCCGCCGCACGCGTTTTCTTATCCGGTTGCACCACGCTCAATCAAAATGAGTCGATCACCCGGCTCTCCCGCTCTGATCATCTCAATACTCGACCCAGCATCAGCCGGCCCCCCCGCCACTCGCTCGGGAACCGGCCGATCCTGCGTCTCACTCACGCAACCAACAACTGCCAGCCAGGAAATGAACGAGATCCAACAAGTCATTTCAGGGCCAAACTCTTCGGCGATTCCGTCTCAAACGGTCTTCGCGTCGATCCAGCTCATCAACGACCGCAACCGCTTGCCAACCTCCTCAACCGCATGCGTCTGCTCCCGACGCCGCGTCGCCAGAAACCCGGGCCGACCCGCCTTGTTCTCCAGAATCCACTCCCGCGCGAATTGACCACTCTGAATCTCGCCCAAAATCTTCTTCATCGTCGCCCGCGTCTCCTCGTTGATGATCCGCGGTCCACGCGTGTAATCCCCATACTCCGCCGTGTTCGAAATGCTGTACCTCATGTAATTCAACCCACCCTGATACATCAAATCGACGATCAGCTTCAGCTCATGCAGACACTCGAAATACGCGCTCTCAGGCTGATAACCGGCCTCGATCAACGTCTCAAATCCCATCTTCACCAGCGCGCTGATACCTCCGCACAACACCACCTGCTCACCGAACAGATCCGTCTCCGTCTCCTCGGCGAACGTCGTCAGCAACACACCTCCCCGCGTCCCGCCAATCCCCTTCGCGTAAGCCAACGCCCGCTTCTTCCCCGGCTCCGAGCAACCCTCGCCATACGCGATCAGACACGGCACTCCGCCGCCCTTCTCAAACTCGCTCCGTACCAGATGCCCCGGCCCCTTGGGCGCGACCAACGCGCAATCCACCCCCGTCGGCGGCACAATCTGGTTGAAATGCACGTTGAATCCATGCGACACCAGCAGCAAATCCCCGGCCTTCAAATGCGGCTTGATATCCTGGGCGTACACGTCACCCGCCACCTCGTCCGGCAGCAACACGTTGACCAGATCGCCCGCCTTTGCCGCCTCAGCCGCCGACACCGGCTTGAACCCATCCTTCACCGCCGCATCATAATTCGCCGACCCCGGCCGCTGGCCAATCACCACCGTGCAGCCCGAATCCCTCAAGTTCTGCGCCTGCGCATGCCCCTGGCTCCCGTAGCCAATGATGGCGATCGTCTTCCCCTTCAACTGCGCGAGGTCGGCGTCTTGATCGTAAAACAACGTCGCGGGCATGGTTCTCTCGTCTCTTTCTGTCGTTCAGGTCGGCGTTGGAGAATCGCGCCGGGTGCCACTGGCTCTGCCAGTGAGGTGCCGCCTTTAAGAGTTCACCTCCCAGCGATCAGCAAGAAGCCCAACATTCTGCCCCACACCACCCCCTCAAGACAACGGCATGCCGGCTCCCACAACATCACTCCACCCGCTCCCATACCATCAACACCGACTTCCCCACCATCCGCCCCAGTAACGGATCAAGCACCCGCGACACCGGCACGACCCGTCGATCCCAGAACCGCACCTGCCCCAACGTCGGCTGCCCGCTCCGCAAGACCAGGCGATTCCCCAGCGATAGCAGCATCCCCGCCGCGTCCAAATACTCCGAATGCCGCTCGACCAACCCCGACGGCGCGATCCGTCGCATCATCCCCCGGTCATATCGCCGAAAGTGCCCAATCGCCCGATCGAACTCGCTATACAGCGCATTGTGAGCGGGGGCCAAAACAACCAACCTCCCACCCGCTCGCAACCGCTCGCCCGCTCCAGCCAACTCGCTGCGGTCATCGTCAATATGCTCAAGAACATCGATATACAAGAGCGTGTCAAAGCGAGAGCCCGAGTCTAGCTGGGCCACTGTCCCCACGCACACCCGCGTCGGCACCTCCAACGGTTCCACAGCCAGCGAGCGCTCCAGCCGCCCCGCCAGCTCCGCGTCTGGCTCCAAAGACGTCCACGACCGAACATCGCCCACGCCTTGCATCGCTCGCGTCGTCGCCCCAAACCCGGCACCCACCTCCAGCACGTCACCCGAGAGATACGGCCCGATCCGATGCCTCAGTCGCGCCTTCCAGTTCGTCGCTAGGGCAAAGACGTCAAGCTCGTCCCCGACATATCGGTACCCGTCCCCGGTCTCGTCGCTCCTGGGCATAGCTCATAAACCCTTCCCACAAAATGCCCATAATCCCGAATCGGCAGAAAACTCATCACCCCCCGACCCGAAAGCACCACGAACACGAACACCAGGTTCACCAACGCAATCTGCGCCAGCAACAGCACCAGAAATCCCGCCACCATCGTCGCCCAACCCGGCACCGCCCACGAAGTAAACATACGAACACAAATCACTGCGATCAACGCCCCAACCACGCCCAACCCCAGAACCGCGCTCATGACCAGCAGCCGCACTGCGACCCGATCACTGAAGACCGACATCGCACTCAACCCATGCGCAATCAATCCTCCATAATTCATCCGCGAATGACCCGCCAGCCGCCGCGCACGCCGCGTCGGCACCCGCTCCATCGGCACCTTCGCCTTGACCGCCGAGGCCGCGAAATGATTCCACAAATCCGAAACTCGCACCAGTCGCTCCGCCTGAATCCTCGGTATCGCGCTGAAATTCCCGATCCGAACCGCAATCCCCGTCAACAACCTGTGCAACGCTCGATACGCCAGGTAACCGATCCGAAACAACGGGTCCTCACTCCGCCGAGTCCGCTCCGCGAACACGCACACGCGGCCCCCATCGTCACGCATTCGATCAAGCAAACGCGGCACATCCTCCGCCGCATCCTCGCCGTCGGCGTCCATCACCACAATCGCCGACACCTCCGGCATTCGCTCGACCACATAACAAAGCCCTACCGCAATCGCCCGTTGATGTCCCAGGTTGCCTCGCAGTTCCAGCACCTCCACCGGTCCCAGACCATCCGGACGAAATCTGCGAACCGCCTCCGTCGCCGGCTCATTCGACCCATCATCAACCACCAGCACCCGCCAACGTTCCACCCGCCCCCCAGACTCTCGATCCAGGCGGGGCAACAACAATCCCAGTGACTCCCAGTCATCGTACGACGGAATCAAAATCACAACGCCAGGAGTACTTACATCATCACTCAATTAGATCACGTTGTCTTTAGTGGTGATCAGAGGTCCACCGGCCCGACAATCTTCTCCTCCTCCAGCTCCTCCTCGGCCTCCCGCAAACTCGCGCTGTTCCGCAGCAAGGCAATCCGCCCCGTCCGTGCCAGCTCGACAATCCCAAACGGCCGCATCAGATCAATGAACGCCTCGATCTTGCGCTCTTGACCGCTGATCTCGATCATCAACTGCTCCGGCCCCACGTCGACGATCCGCCCGCGAAACACCTGCGTCAACGACAAAATCTCCGCCCGTCTCCGCTCCGGAGCCTCCACCTTCAGCAACATCAAATCCCGCTCGACAAACTCCTCACGCGAAATATCAATAACCCGCACGACCGTGACTACCTTCTCAAGCTGCTTCCGCACCTGCTCCAGAACCCGGTCATCACCCATCACCACAAACGTGATCCGCGACATATGCGGATTTTCCGTCTCACCCACCGCGAGACTGTCGATATTGAACCCGCGCGAGGCCAGCATCCCTGAAATATGCGCCAGTACCCCCGGCTGATTCTGAACCAGGGCCGAAAGCAGGTGTCGAATCCGACCCGTTGAGGGAGTCGTCGTCGTCCCGGTACCGATCGCGGTTTGACCGCTCATGCGTGAAATCCCTATCTCTCTCGAAATCCACGGCTGGCCTCACGCCGCTCGTCAGGCCAACCTCATCATCATCCGGGAAACTCCGGCACCCGTTTCAGGCCGCAACGATCCTAAAGCCTCGCCTCGCCCAAGGCAACCAGACCCACCTGCACGACCCGTCAGACACGTGCAGCCCACCTCAGGTTCAACGCGGCAACCGCCCAGGAATCAGACCTGGCGGTAGTCCGCCACCGCCTCCAAACGGCCCTTCACCACCCGCCGCGGGACCGCTGCCTTTCACCCGGACCAGCGCAGCCCGGTCGAGCATGACCTTGCGAAACGCCTCGCCCGGAACCACGTAGTACCAGTCCGCAAAGCGGTCCGAGAGTTCCTTCGCTCGTGTCTCGCCCTCCTTTAATGCTCTCTGATACGCCGCCTCCCTCGCCGCCTCCGCCGTTTCCTCCGACGCGACTCTTTGCTGCCGATCCGCCGCGCTCATGGCAAACAGGTCCTCCGGCAGCTCTCCCCCGCGAACTCGCGGCTTCGGCTTCTCGATCACGCTCGGATCAAAGCTAGCCGTCACAAACAGATAGCGACTCTCGAC
Source organism: Isosphaeraceae bacterium (assembly GCA_041750675.1). GTDB lineage: Bacteria > Planctomycetota > Planctomycetia > Isosphaerales > Isosphaeraceae > BPJS01. The sequence goes on from JBGSYY010000648.1 coordinate 5,826, forward strand.
CGAACTATCCCGCGTGCCCTCCTGGCCCGCCGGCTCCGCCGATTCCCCTTCGCTACCATCTCCCGATCGCCCCGCCGAGAGTGCCTCCCCTCGTGCGAAGGTCACAGCGCCAAATCGAAGGAAGTAAACCACACCGTCGGAACACGTCGCGATCACGTCGCCATCTACCGACACCAGCCGTCCGTCCAGAATGTAAAACCCCTTACTTTGCAGCGAATCCGCCGATTGCTGGTTGAGCGAGCCACGATTCGCCGCGTCCGCTTTTAACCACTCGCTCAACCCCGCCGGCTTGGGCCGAACACCCACGATCCGCAAGGTCGCTAGCGTCGACGTCAGCGTGTTCAACACCTCCGGGCTTACCTCCTGCTCCGGCCTCAGCCCCTCCATGAACCACGGCGATTCCCCCGGCGCGATGGGCGGCTTTCGTCGCATCACGGTCAACATCTCGCCTGGGTCAATCGTCCCTCGGCGTACATCAATTTTGTGACCGTCCAGTACCACCGTCTCCACCTTGGACGCATCCAGCTTGAGCAAATCCGGCTCGATCCAGTCGGCGAATCTCGTGGACAGGTCCAGCTCGCTCAACGCCACTCCATAGACCTGATTCTGATCCGGCCCACGCACGAACCGTTGCCCAGGCTGCCCCGGCACCGGCTTGCCCACGATCAGGTCGGCCAGCGCGTTATTGTCCTTGTCCCGCAGGATGATCCGCCGTCCCATCCCTTCTGGGGAATATGCCTTTTCGTCAAGCGGGTCCAGCACACCCATCGCCTTGTGGTCGTCAGGCCGGTCACTGCGAAAGCTCTCCCGGGTCAGGTCAAAGATGTCCGCGGCCGTTTTCGCCAACCGGTCGCGGGCATCGGCCGGATAGCCGGAGTGCGAGGGAATCACCCAGCGCCCCTTCACCAGCGCGACTTCAAACGGCAACGGCGTTCCGGTCGCCGCGTCAAACTCGACGACGCTCAACGAAACAGCTTGCTCGGGCAGCCTCAGTTCGGGGAAGAACCGCGTGCCGATATCAGCGGTGCGGGAGTCCATCGGGGCCGGCGGCCTTCCGACCACGACAGCCGTCGCCATCAGCGCTGCCGCAAGACCTACAAAGATCGCTGTTGTTCGATTGTCGTTATTCATTGTTCATGTGAACCTTTATCTGTGCTCGCTCGGCTGGCGGGCTATCGATTCGAGACGACTCGCCTGGCCGCCACTTACGCCAACCGCTCTGGGTTCGCTCCCTGATTCTCCCGGACCGCTCTCAGCACATACATGATGATTCCCAGCAGAAAGACCGGCAGCGGCGGGATCAGCAAGGCGGCTAATCGCACACGGTTTCTCAGCGCGTCGACCGACATATCCTTCCTCGCCGCGATCTCGCGCAGCGCCTGGTTCTTCTGGGCACTGATCTCCGATTCGAGAACGCCCAACCGCTGGCTTTCGACACGCTGCTGATAGGCGACCATGGTTTCCTTGGTCCGCTGATCGTACTCGTCGCTCTTGCGGATCGCTTCGACGGCCTCCTGCAACCGCTTTCGCGCGGCGTCGAGCTGTGCCTGCGCGTCGGCCTCGGCCTTCTCCTGCTCGCGTTGGCTTTGGTCGATAAAGCCCTTTGATTCCTCTTCGAGCCGCGTCAACGTCCGGAACTCGGGCCGCTTCTTGCGAAGGTCGAGAAAGGTCTCGTCGCCGGCCAGAATGTCCACGCAGTTGAGGATGAACGTCACGTTGTCGAAGTCCAGAAAATCCAGCGATTCCACGGGCTTGCGGCGCATGTCGAAAAAGCTGTTCGAGATCAGATCGAGATCCGCGATCAGCACAACGTCCATGGCCGCTGAGCCCTCGCTGCTTCCAGTCGGCTTGCCCTGCACCCGCGCGGCGAGTGTGTAGCCCTGATTTCCTGGAACATAACGACGATCGGGCCGTAACGTCGTGCCCAGGAGGCCTCGAGTAATCACCTCATTGTAGCGCAGCAATCCGCCGGTTTCGTCGGTTCGCAACAGGGGCTGAAATGCCGGCCCGTTGGGCAGCTCGCGCGAGCGCAGCCGGCCGGGGAACGGCAGAAAGATCTCTTGCAGGCGGGCGGTGATCGCCTCATCGGCGAAGGCGTCGGTAGCGCTTCCGGATCGAGTAATAAAGACATATTCAGGCGGTAACTCAAACTGGCGATGGGGGTTGTAGGGGTTCCAGACGATTTCGTCCCCTTCCCAGCGCGTGCCCAGAAGATCGAGCAGACCTGTCAGGTCGCCCTTCGGCTCGGGCGGCCGTCCCATCATCATGTTTCGATCCGGCGGCCGAGGCTCCATGGGTGCGAGGCCGGGATACTGAATAGGCAGCGGGTCGAGCAGCAATAAGGCCGGCCCGCCGCGTTTCACGTATTCGGTCAAATTGTCGATCTGCGGCTGGGTCAGCGACGACGGCTGGGCCACGATCAGGGCGTCCACGACCGAGGTCGTGGTGCCGACCCGCGCCGAAGGTCGCCGGCCGCCGTCGGCGGTGAGGCCGGTCGCGTCCACCGTCAGTTCCGGCACATCGCGTCCGGCAAGTTTCCCACCGAAGGTGATGGTCAGCGGCGTTTTTGGCAGCGGCCCGCCCTCGACGCGGACATCTCCCGCGCTCCGTCCCTCCACCGCGTTAAGTGCCGTTGCAATCGCCGAAGCCTCCGCGTTCCAGGGCAAGGGTCCGGTCGCCTTCCCTGCAAAGCTGAGGATAAAGGATCCGCCTGTCGGCTCGCCTTCGAGTGCCAGCGTCTGAACCTCCTCGAAGGGAATCGGCGCATCAGCCGAGACCGAGACGACCTTGTACTGCTTCTTCAACTCGAGGGCGACTTCCCACTCCGGCGCGGCCTCGCGCATCATCGGGTCCATCGGCTGACCGAGTAACCCGGCCTCGGTTTCCAAAATGCCCACCAGTTTGCGGCTGGTGCCGCTGACAACCCGCACCGATCGGGTCAACTCATACTCAACAGGCAACCCTCGATCGAAGAACGGCACCACGACCTGTTCCAATCCCGAGGTGAAGACCACGCCCAGATAAACTTCCTCGACACTCTGGCGGCCGTCACGCTGGACCGGCATGCGACGCGCTGCGATGCCGTAGCGTTTCTCCGCCTCGCGGGCCTCGGTCGAATAGCGTTCGGTCGGAATCAGAGTCAGACGGATGCCGTCGCCGCCGATCGCGGCGAACTCCCGGAGCGTGTTCAGGAGAGTTTTCTGGATGCTCAGATACTCACGAGGAACTTCGGGGCTGTAATACGCGAGGATATCCACAGGCTTATCGGCCGGAATCGCGCGGAGCAAGTCACGGGTCGTGGTTGAGAGCGTGTGTAATCTCTCCTCCGTCAGATCCGCGCGATTGTTGACCCAGCGATCCGCAAGCACTCCAAGACTCACCAGGCCGATCGCCAGGGCCGCGAACCGAGTCAAGGCATGTGCCCAACGGCCCGCGCTCTCGGCCCCGCCCGCCCAGTGCCGTCGCCCCAGCACGAGCATGTTCAGGAACAGCATGAGGGTGGTCAGACCGACGAAATAGTAAACGCCAGTCAGGGGAACCAGCCCTGCGCCGAAGTCGCGGAATTGGCCCGGAATGGAAAGCCCCTCGAACCACTGACCCACCGTTCGGCCGGGGTCGGTACCCAGGGCACGCCCCACCCAGCCCATACCAGGCACCTGAGCGATTGCCGCCACCATGCGACCCAGGGGTGCCAACCCGCCCGCGAAGACGGGTATCGCACAGAACAACGCACCCAGGATGAAGGCCACCGTGACGCTGCTGGTCAGCGCCGATGCCACCATTCCGACCGCGATCAAGGCCCCACCCATGAGCCAGTAGCCCAGGAAGGTCGCCGCCAGCACGCCCAGATCGGGCCGGCCCAGGTAGCGCAGAACCAGAACGTGACCGACCGCCAGGAAGATTAAGGCGACGGTGTAGATTCCCAGGGCCGCGAGGTACTTACCCAGGACGACTTCCAGATCCCGTGCGGGCAGGGTGAGCAAGAGCTCTTCGGTCCCCTGGCGACGCTCCTCGGCCCAGATGCTCATCGTGATTGCCGGCACGAAAAAGAGCAGAATCTGCGGCATCCAGGCGTTGAGTGAATCGAGGTTCGCCAGATTCTTGGCGAAAAAGTTCGGCAACCAGAACTCGAACCAGGAGCAAACCAGCACGAACAGAGTGATGAAAACGTAGCCGGCGGGGCTGCTGAAATAGCTCAGAAAATTGCGCGTAAAAACCGCCCCGACCACATGCGGCCGAAGCGGCGATCGCGTGCCCCGGGTGGGCCGGATCGAGGCGTCGCGTGGGTTCGCGGTTCGCGGCGTGGTCGTGGTCACTTTCGTCGTCTCCGGCTCTCTGAGAATCTCGTGAAACCTGCGGTTGCGATCGCGCGATCAGGCCGCCGGCGAGCGGCCCGCGCGGGTGAGTCGATGGAACTGTTCTTCGATGCCTTGACCATCTCGGATCAACTCCTGGGGGCTGCCATCAAAGACCAACCTGCCTTCGTGGAGGAAAAGCACGCGGTCGGCCACCGGCTGCACCTCTTGCAGGATGTGGGTCGAAACCAGGACCGTCTTGGTCCGTCCGAGGTCGCGGATCAGGGCGCGGACGCCGCGGATCTGGTTGGGGTCGAGGCCGCTCGTCGGCTCGTCGAGAATCAGGACGCGGGGATCGTGCAACAGCGCTTGCGCCATGGCGACTCGCTGACGGAAGCCCTTGGAGAGCTTGCCGATCGGCTTGCCGGCGACGCTGTGCAGCGAGCATTGCTCGACGACCGCCTCGGTTCGCTCGCGGAGTTGGGATCGACCGAGACCCCGCGCGTGGCCGAAGAAGCGCAGGGAATCGAGCGGCGTCATGTCGAGATAGAGCGGGCCGTTTTCGGGCAGATAGCCAAGTTGCTCGGCGGCGGCGATTCGGTCGTGCTGAACGTCGATTCCGGCGATCCGCGCATGGCCCTTGGTCGGTGCGAGAAAGCCGGTGAGTAGCCGCATCGTGGTGGTCTTGCCAGCGCCGTTGGGGCCGAGAAACGCGACGACCTGACCGGCCGGAATCTGGAACGAAACGTCGCGCACCGCGACGAAATGGTTGAATTGCTTGCTGAGGCCCTCGGCCTCGATCATGGACTCATCGCCGAACATGGTGCGGATTCCCGGAATGGGCAGCGAGATCAGGTGAGGAGAGCAGGTCGACCCACATTGGCGGGGTGAATCGCGTATTATGCCGTCTTGAGCGGCATCGATTCAACCTCGGTTAACCCCACCAACCCCTACGTCCGGCATTCGCTTCGGGTTCGCGTCCCCGCGTGTATCGCTGGGGGCTTCCGTTCGCACTGGACGGTCCCTATAATCCCTTCTGATTCGCACCCGTAGCTCAATTGGATAGAGCATCGGTCTACGGAACCGAAGGTTACAGGTTCAAATCCTGTCGGGTGTATTTGAGCGAGCCGAGGGCGGCTCGCGGCACTGCCGCTTGTGGGCTTTCCGCGTCAGACTCACCCATCGTCACCGGCATATTTGATAGATCGAGCCGGATCTCGACGTAACGGCGTAACGCAGCCTCAACCTGCTTGCCATGCGGTTCGGGGAGTAACGCAGCGCGGAGAAACGTGGTGCCGATGGCGTTGACCTCGTCGATGTAGAGCTGGCGACGGGAGTCGTAGCGGGCTCCCGCCATGCCGAAAGTGAATGCGAGAATAAAGGCAAGGAGGCTGAGGGTTGCTCCCAGCAGTGTTCCGACGGGCGACTCGGAGTCGGGCTTCGAGCGCCGGTGATGATGTCGCCCGAGTCGGTAGCCCAGCTCCTGGGAGACCACAACGATGAGAAACGTGATTGGCGGGAGCGCCCACAACGGTATAGAGTCGAGAGGACTGGAGGAGAACATCGGGGATTCTTCCGCCTGAGGGGGGGGCAGGCTTTCGATCCTGGGCTCAGGGTAGAAAGCGGAGTCCAATCGCGGTGTTGAGCCGGAGCATGGCTCGGCGATGGCGAACAAGGATGTCGCGATACTGGCGGACGACGTCGTTGTAGTCTCGCAGTGCGCTGAGATAGGCGATGAGGTCTTCCTCGCCGGCGGTAAGGCGTTCGCGTGACGTTTTGAAACTGGTCTCGGCGCGGGGCAGGGTGCTCGCTTCGAGGCGTTGGATTGCCGCGCCAGTGACCGCCAGCGATCGCTCGTCGCGCTGGACCTCGTTGAGGATGCGGCGTTCCAGTTCTTCGACCTGAAGCTCGGTTTGCTCGTGATTGATCCGCGCCCGCTGGATATTGCCCTGGTTGCGGTTGAAGAGGGGCAAGGGGACCGTAACGCCGACGGCGAACGAGTGGGCGCTCTTGCGATCGAAGGGCGCGTTGTCCTGAAAGGTGTAAGGCTGAACAAGCAGGAAGGGGTTTTCGAAGCGGTTCGATTCGGCGAGCTTGACGTCGGCGGAGGCACGCAGCACGCCCAGGCGGAAGGCGGCGAGGTCGGCTCGGGATTCCAGCGCCACGCGCTGCAGTTCGTCGAGGGGCGGAAGTTGCACTGGGGGCATTCGCAGTGCGCCACGGATCTGGAGGGCCTCGGCTTCCTCGGGTTCGATGTGCAGGATCAAGCCGAGGGCGCGGTGGGCCTCGCGTTCGGATTCGAGGGTCTCGTCGAGGGCGAGCATGGCGGCGTCGACCTGGACGGCAACGCGTTCGACATCGGCACCTATGACCAGCCCTTTCTCCTGAAGTTGCCGGGTGATCTCGAGAATCTGCTCAAGGCCGTCGACGCTGGCCTTGGCGAAGCGGACGGTTTCTCGCGCGGCGAGGACGTCGACGAAGGCGGTGTAGACGTTGTCGATCTGGAGTCGGACGGCATCTTGATATTGGGCCTGGACGACGTTGCGGGCGCGTGCGGCTGAGGCCATGCGGGCCTGGCGCTTGCCGGTGACATCGATGGGGAAGGTAACGTTGACGTCGTACTGGGTCGGTCCACCGGGGCGGCGTTCGGAGTAGCCGCCGTAGGGAATCATCTGGCCGTCGGCGAAGAGGATCGGGTTGTTGCGCAGGCTGGCGGTGAGGAGGTCGGCCTCGGCCTTGGAGATTTCGAGGTGGACGGACTGGAGATCGATGCTCTGGCGGATGAGTAGCTCAATAGCCTGGTCGAGAGTGAGGCCGTCGGGCGGGCCTTCGTCGGCGGGGCCTTCGGGGATTTCGAGCGAGCCAAAGACCGGTGGGGCCATCTCGGGCTGCGGGGTGGGGAGGCGTACGCCGCGATCGGGGGGGCGAGGCTGATTCTCACCGGGTCGGCTGATGCTGGCGGGTACGCGAGGGAA
>JBGSYY010000649.1:0-9192 GCA_041750675.1 Isosphaeraceae bacterium
CATCATCGACGCCGGCGTCGGCACCGCCTCCGACGTCGCCATCGCCATGGAACTCGGCTGCGACGGCGTACTCCTGAACACCGGCATCGCCAGCGCTGCTGACCCCCTCCGAATGGCCCACGCCATGCGCCTGGCCTGCGAGGCGGGCTACCTCGCCGCGCGAGCCGGTCGGATCGCCAAGAAGCTCTATGCGACGGCGTCGAGTCCGACGTCCGGGCTGATCCATTCCTGAGGCCCGGGGCCGTGCCCATGCTCCTCACTCTCGGGCAAGGTGAAGCCGATGGCCGATGGTGACCCGAAGTTGATCCTCGGCCCCGAAGGCTCCATTGCTCGTCGACTCGGCGGCTACGAAAGCCGGCCCCAGCAAATGAGGATGGCCGAAGCCGTCGCCACCGCCATCGAGCAATCCCACCACCTGATGGTCGAGGCCGGTACCGGCGTCGGCAAGAGCTTCGCCTATCTCGTCCCGGCCATCGTCGCCGCCGCCGAGCAGGGCAAGAAGGTCGTCATCTCGACCCACACGATCAGCCTCCAGGAACAGCTCCTCAATAAAGATATCCCGTTTCTCCGCTCGGTGATGCCTCACGAGTTTTCGGCCGTTTTGGTCAAGGGACGAGGCAACTTCATCAGCCTGCGGCGGTTGAAAGGTGCCTACGAACGCGCCGGGGCGACCCTGATCGACGTTGACGAGATCGACCAGCTTGGCAACATCCGCAAGTGGGCCACCAAAACCACCGACGGCAGCCTCTCCGACCTTCCCTACCGACCCCGGCCCAACGTCTGGGACGCCGTCGCCAGCGAGCACGGCAATTGCCTCGGCCGCAAGTGCCCGACCTACAACGATTGCTTCTACTTCAAGGCCCGCCGCCGCATGGCGACGGCCAACCTGCTCATCGTCAACCACGCCTTTTACATGACCGATATCGCCGTCCGCGAGGCCGGCGCGGCGGTCCTTCCCGATCACGATCTGGCGATCTTCGACGAGGCCCACACTCTCGAAGAAGTCGCCGCCAACCACCTCGGCCTCAGGATCACGAATGTCGGCGTCGAGCACATGCTTTCCCGTTTATACAACGACCGCAACGGCAAGGGCCTGCTCGTGTACCAGCGGCTCAATTCTGCAATCCAGCAGGTGAAGCGCACCCGCGACGCCGCCCGTCAGTACTTCGCCGCGATCAACGTCTGGCAAGCCCGCGCTGGCGCGATCAACGGCCGTCTCCGCCGGCCACCGCCCGTCGCCGACCCCTTGAGCGAGGAACTGCTCAAGCTCGGCACGACCATCCGTTCCGAATCCGTTGATCTCGACACCGAGGAAGAACAAATCGAGTTCACCGCCGCCGCCGACCGCGCCGAGGTCGCCGGTAAGGCCCTTCGCTCCTGGATTTCGCAAGACTCAGAGGAAAAAGCTGTCTACTGGATCGAGCGCGAACCTCAAAGAAACCGAATCACATTGGCCGGCGCACCGCTCGATGTCGGGCCGCTCTTGCGCAAGCATCTGTTCGAGCGCGTCCCTACCTGCGTGATGACCTCCGCCACACTTTGCGCCGGCAGCGCAGGCTCGTTCACGTTCGTCAAATCGCGGCTGGGCCTGACACGTTGCGACACCGCCGCTGTCGGCAGCCCGTTCGACTACGCCAGTCAGGTCACCTTGCATATCGCCACCGATCTACCCGACCCCTCCAGGGAACCGGAAGACTTCGAGCGCAAGGCCATCGGGGCCATTCGCTTCTATCTCGAAAAAACCCACGGCAAGGCCTTCGTCCTGTTCACCTCCTACCGCTTCCTCAAGGCCGCCGAGGCCGCGCTCGCCCCCTGGCTGGCGGCGCGCAACATCGCCCTCCACTCTCAGGCGGCGGGCGTGCCCCGATCCAAGATGATCGCGGCGTTCAAGAACGACGTGGACAGCGTCTTGTTCGGCGTCGATAGCTTCTGGCAAGGCGTCGACGTGCCCGGCGAGTCGCTTTCCAACGTCATCATCACCCGCCTGCCTTTCGCCGTCCCCGATGAGCCAGTCACCCAGGCACGTCTTGAAGCCATCGAGGCTCGCGGCGGCAACGCCTTCTTTGATTACACCGTTCCCGAGGCCGTCCTCAAGCTCAAGCAAGGCTTCGGCCGCCTGATCCGCTCACGCGTCGATCGCGGCATCGTCGTCATTCTTGATCCGCGCGTTTTGACCAAACGCTACGGCCGCATGTTCCTCGACGCCCTACCGGCCTGCCCACGAGTCCACGACCGCCTCGAAACCTTGCTCGACCCACCTTCGACCAAGCCCAACGGACCCGTTGAAGGCTAAGCACAACATGGACGACAAGCTCCGTCTACGCCTCGAGGCCCTGATCTCAGACCTCCCAGGCCCTGACCAACCACTCAACGACCCCGCCGAATCCGACCTCAGCGACAATCAACTCCTCGCCCGGCTCCGAGATCCTCAGCAATCCGCCACCCAGCGCCTGGCCGACCTCCGCCACCTGACCGCTCGCCATCGCGTCGATCATGGCGCGGCCGAGGCATTTCAGATCCTGCTCAGCGACCCCGACGAAGCGATCGTTCTCGGTGCGATCGCCGAAGTGCCCGCATTCGACCTGGCCGCACTCGACCGCCTGCGACTTTTGCTCGATCACGCCCGCCCGGCAATTCGCCAGGCATCGGCGCGGGCTCTCGCCCGTCGCAAGGATCGGACACTCCTTCCGCGCATGGGCCTTTGGCTGCAATCCGACGATTCCGGCAACCGCCAGGCCGCAATCGACGTTCTCGCCTGGCTCGCCGATCCACACGACGGCAACCGACTGCTCGCGTCCGCCTGGGAAATTCCCACGCTTGACGCCGAGGAGCGAATCGCGCTCGCTCGGCTTCTCGCCGAACGCGGAGACGACCGAGTCGCCGACTGGTTGGTTGAGATTTTCGAAGAAAATGGCCAGTACGCCGATTCAGCGCGTCAGGCCCTGGAAATTCTCCTCTTTCGGGCCGAAAACGCAGACGATTCGGCTGCCGAACAAGGCGGCTCCAACGCGATGAATGCGGCGGAGATCCCCGGAAAAGCCGGTAATCCGGGTTGAGTGGGAAAGCCGGAGTGGTATCCTGAAGGTGTTGCGATTGTTCGGCTTACCCGGAAATGGTCCGCTCCCGGTCGTGCGGGGCGAGAACAAGGCCGAGCATCGCCCCGCAGGCGAAGGGCCAGTGCCATGAATCGCCAGACCCACATGGAACATTTCCGCAACGCCAAGGTTCTCGAAGGAGAGACGTTGATCGTCGACGGCCTCGACGGCATCCTGGCGTTCCGCGAAAAATCAAGCAACCGCCGGGAATATCACGGCTACTTTGAAACAATCAAGGAAGTCCCACTCAAGTCCGGCATCCATTACAAGCTGATCCTCGACGACGGCCGCTCCGCGGAAATCAACGCCGGCGAGATCCGAGGCATCGACCCCAGCGGCGTCAAAATGCACGTCGTCGAGTTCTATGTCATCGGCGATCTTCACTACCGGGGCAACCCCCTCCGAGGCATCGACCGCGAAGCCGGCCGCCGGTCGCTGCGCGGTTGATCAGCGACCACATTCGATGTCGGCTTGCTAGGATTCGGGCGCGACTCAAGCTACGATGAATCAACCTTTCCCATCATTGATATTCCCCTCGTCATTTCCGTCGCGCTCGGTCTCGCATGCTCTGCAAGCGAATCATCCCCTGTCTTGATGTCAACGCCGGTCGTGTCGTCAAAGGCACGAACTTTCTCAACCTGCGCGACGCCGGCGACCCCGTCGAGGTCGCCTCGCGTTACGAGGAGGAAGGGGCCGACGAACTCGTCTTTCTCGACATCACCGCCAGCCACGAAGGTCGCGGGATTCTGCTCGACGTCGTCCGCCGCACCGCCGAAGTTTGCTTCATGCCCCTCACCGTCGGCGGCGGAATCCGCGAGCTTGACGACATCCGCGCCTTGCTCAATGCCGGGGCCGACAAGGTCTCGATCAATTCGGCCGCCGTCCGTGATCCCGATCTCGTGCGAGCCGCCGCCCGACGCTTCGGTAGCCAGTGCATCGTGGTCAACATTGACCCCAAGCGAATGATCCGCGACGGGAAGGAAGTATGGGAGGTCCACATCAACGGCGGTCGACTCACGACCGGCCTCGAAGCCGTCGAATGGGCCAGGCGCGTCGTCGAGATGGGCGCCGGCGAAATCGTTTTGACGAGCATGGATGCCGACGGCACAAAGAGCGGCTATGATTTGCCAATGACCCGGGCCGTCAGCGACGCCGTCGAAGTGCCGGTCGTCGCCTCCGGCGGCGCGGGCCACCCCGAACATCTCCGCGCGGCTCTCGTTGAGGGCGGTGCCAGCGCCGCACTCGCGGCCAGCATCTTCCACTTCCGGCAATTCACAATCGCCGAAACCAAGGATTACCTCGCCCTCCACGGCGTGCCTGTTCGCCAGTTGCAAACACTTGCCGTGAGCGATTCCCCGATCTGATCCCGATCCAGGAACCCGCTCAGCTCCCCGGCCTCGTTCTTGTCCCACCGGATCCCCAGGCTTTCTCTACAGAGTCCACAAGTCACTTGGAGCGTGTGTCATGGCGACCGGCGTCGAGACCAACAGCATCGAGGCGTCGTACAGCGAGCCTGAGGCCAACAAGCTTTTCCGCATGGTCATGAAGCACAAGGGCTCCGACCTTCACCTCAAGGTGGGCCGGCCGCCCTGCATGCGTCTTACCGGCACCTTGAGGGAAATGCAGCTTCCGCCGCTCTCCGAGAGCGACATGGAACGCCTCATGTTCCCCCTTCTCAGCACCCGCCAGCGCACCATTCTCGAAGACGAAGGCGGCGTCGACTTCGCCCACATCGTCACCGATCCCGACGGTATGGAAACCCGCTTTCGCGTCAACCTGTTCCGCCAGCGCGGCAAGCTCAGCCTCGTCGCTCGTCGCGTCAACAACACCGTGCCCGACTTCGAATCGCTGGGCCTGCCCCCGGTGCTCGGCGAGATCGCCAGCCACGACCAGGGCATTGTCATCCTGGCAGGCGTCACCGGCTCCGGCAAGTCGACGACCATCGCCTCCATGCTCGAATACGTGAACGGCAGGGAACGCTGTCACGTCGTCACCATCGAGGACCCGATCGAATTCACGTTCGTCGATAAGAAGTGCATCATCAACCAGCGCGAGGTCGGCATCGACGTCATCGACTGGGACACCGCTCTCAAGCACGCCGTGCGGCAAGATCCCGACATCATCCTTGTCGGCGAAATGCGTGACCGCGAAACGTTCAACGCCGCCATGCACGCCGCCGAAACCGGACACCTTGTGTTCGGAACGATTCACGCATCAACCTCCCCGTCGACGATCAGCCGTATTCTCGACCTCTTTCCGCGCGACATGCACTCGGCCATGCGGCAAAACCTGGTTTTTAACCTCAAGGCCGTCATCGCGCAGAAACTGCTCCCCACGTCCAAAGACTGGGCCGCGAAAACCGGCCAGACCCGCATCCCGACCGTCGAGATCATGCGGACCAGCCCCACCGTTCGTAAACTGATCGCCAACGAGGAAGACGTCAAGCTGGCCCAGGCGATCCGCATCGGCAAGCAAGACGGTATGCAGGATTTCACGATGAGCCTTTGCGACCTCGTCCAGGCGGAAAAGATCGATCGATCGGTGGCCTTCGAGGTCGCCCCGAATCCTGAATCCTTGAAGATGGCTCTCAAGGGGATTACTCTGGCCGAGCCTGGAATCTTGTAAGCCGACCATTCACGCCAAATTGGGATCGCACGAAGACCCGGCGTCCGGCGTCCCGTTCGTCCTGCTCGAAACGGAAGACTCGATGACCCGTTCGCGTTCCTGGCTGCCCCTCGGTCTTGTGCTGGGCCTGTTCCTCCCCTCCCTGGCCCACGCCGCCGACGGCGGCCTCTGGCTGCTCGCCCAGTCGGCGTCCGTCCCACGCGGGCCGGGCTTCTACCTCGACCTGCTCAAGTTCATCCCCGTCGTGTTGATCTACCTGTTCTGGGTCAAGACCACCCATTGGGTCGAGACCGACACCAAGGAGCTCAACAACGTCCGCTACGAAATGTGGAATTCGATCGTGTTCTTCGCCGGAGTCCTCGGCTTCGCCCTGCTCTGGCTGATCCCGATCTACTTCCTGGGACTGGTCATGCTGCTCGTCGCCGTCCTCGCCCCCCTGTTCTCATACGTCCATGTTCGCAACCAGATGGTTGGCGACTACGACAAGGTGATGACCGGATACCACCTCGGCGAGGTCACCAACGACCTGATCGCCAAGGTCGGTATCAAGCCGATCTTTAACAAGGACGACGACGGCGTGGACCGCACCGGCCCACCCGTCTTCTTCCTCGGCAAGAGTGCCGGCGGCGGCAAGGAAGATCCGACCCGCATCACACGCGCCGAGGAGTCGGAATACCTCATCGTCGCCAAGCAACTGGTTTACGACGCAGTAACGCGCCGCGCGACCGATGTTCACCTGGAACCTTCGGGCGAAACACTTCAGATCCGCTACCGAATCGACGGCATTCTGCACGCGGCCGAGCCCTACGACCGACCCACCGGCGACGCCACCATCGAGGTCCTCAAAATTCTCTCGGCAATGGACCCCGCCGAGCGCCGCAAGCCGCAAGAAGGATCGTTCACCGCCAAGGTCGAAGGCCGCGAGGTCGACTTCCGGCTCGCCACCTCCGGCTCCAAGGGCGGCGAGAAGATGGTCGTCCGCATCCTCGACAACAAGGCCGGCGTCACGCAGCTCGACGAGCTCGGCATGCGGCCCAAAATGGTCCAGCAACTCCGCGAGCTGGTCGCTCTGCCCGATGGGATGATCCTGTTCGCAGGCCCCGCCGCTTCCGGCAAGACAACGACCCTCTACGCCTGCCTCCGCGACATCGACCGCTTTCTCCGCAACGTCGTCTCGGTCGAGGAGCCAATCGAATATCTGATCGATAATGTCAGTCAGAACGAGGTCAACCCGATCGCCGGCGACGACATGCCGACCGTCATGCGGACGCTCCTGCGGCAAGATCCCGATGTCATGATGGTCGGCGAGATTCGCGACGACGAAATGGCCGCGCTCTCCTGCCAGGCCGCCACCACCGGCAAGCTCCTGCTGGCCACGATCCAGGCGAAAGACGCCTTCTCAGCACTCCAGCGGATGCGTGAATTGAAGGTCGAGCCGGCCACCCTGGCCCAGGCCATCACGGCGGTCGTCGCCCAGCGGCTCGTCCGCGTTCTCTGCGAGGATTGCAAGGAACCCTATAAACCCAAGCCGGAGTTCCTCCAAAAGGCCAACATCCCGGCCGATAAAGTCGATCTGCTCTATCGCCCACCCGAACAGCCCGAACAACTTTGCCCAACCTGCGGTGGAACCGGCTTCCTGGGTCGGACCGGCATCTTCGAGCTACTCGTCGTCAACGACGCCATCCGCGAGCTGATCCGCACCGGCGCTTCTGAAAACGCGATCAAGGGCGAGGCCCGCAAAAACAACATGATCTACCTGCTCGAAGACGGCCTCCGCCAGGTCATCCAGGGCAAGACGGCCATCAAGGAACTTCAGCGCGTCATCTGATCGATCGCCGTCCTTCGCCTCCCCATCCGGGTTCGAGCCACAACTTCAAGGTCCGGTCACATCATGAGCACCGCGGTCGACCTCGGCATCATCGTCTTCATCCTGGGCATCACCTACGCCATCGTCAGCGAGGGACTTTGGGGCGCGGCCCTGATCTTCTTCAACGTGCTGTTCTCCGTCCTGATCGCATTAAATTTCTACGAACCGCTGGCCGCCTTGCTCGCCACCAACGTGTCGGCCCTCGCCTCCTTCGCCGACCTGATCAGTCTGGGCGGCATCTGGATCGTCAGCCTCGTCCTGTTCAAACTGCTCACCGAGAACATGGCACCGACCCTGGTCCGGTTTCCCCCCCTCGTCCTCCAGATCGGCCGACTGGTATTCGGCCTGGCCGGCGGCACCCTCACCGTCGGATTTGTACTCCTGCTCTTCAACGTCGCGCCCGTTCAGAAGAAGCTCTTCAACGTCGTTGGCTACGACCACAAGCCGCCCTTCGGCATGGCCCTCGACCGCAAGCTGCTTGGCCTGATGCAATACACCTCGGGGAGCACGTTCCCAAATTACGGCGCGTCAAGATCCGACACCGATTACGGCAACGCACGAATCTTCGACCCCACGGGCAGTTGGCTGATCGACCACCAAAACGCCCGGCCCTTCGGCGAAGGATCAGTACCCGCGGCCGAGGCACCCCCGGTCGCCGGCGGCGGTGGCGGCTCCGGCGGTGGAAACCCAGGCGCGTCGAGCTAATCCGCCTAACACGATGGGGACCGGCTCCGAGGGCTTCCGAGGTGCCGCTGTCCCCATTCTTCGGCACTCAATCTTCTCGGGCGGCCCCAGTGTTCACGGCGGCCGCCGCCAAGGTCTTGGCCAATCGGGCATCGGTCCGCCGTTCCAGCAACTGAAAGTTTGGCCGCGTGCTGCCGACCGTCACTTGAGGAAGCAGCCGATACGTCGCCACCTGCCCCGATTCCAGCTCCAGCACCACCAAGGGCGCCCAATCCTGACCCACGATCCCCATCTGAATCGTGGTCATCATGAACTTCGGACTTGAGCCTGCCGGCAGGCCGAAGTCGCGGATCAAATCGCGCTCCGCGAAATCGGACAGAATCCGAATCGAACCGCTAATTTGCTGGTACGACGGCACCGCCGCCAGCAGCAGACCATTGCTATAATTCAGGATGTAGAGCCCATCCTGCGTGGCCAGTGTCTTGCCCTGCCGATCGCGAACCTCGGTGATCATCCCCGTCTGCACAATGCTCGCGCCGTTGCGGTCGCCCGCGGACGCCAGCACGCGATCGCCCCTACCGCCGACCAGCATCCAGCCGACCACAAAGGTTCCACAGGCCACCGCCACCGCAAGCATCCCAACGCGATCACGAGAGGTATTCATGCCGATCGACTCCATGAACGGAAGGCGCGGAAGCTCCCCGATGGCCGCATCTTGCCCGGCCCGCCAGGCAGGGTCCAGGCCAGTTTGCCCTGTCAGCCGGAGCATCACGTCGTGATCCCAGCCCTGATCGCCGTGTGCCTTGGCCTGATTACCCAGGTTCCCGCACCCATTCCCGCGGACGCAATCTACGACGGACTCCGCGCCGAACGCTCGACGATCCTGAGTGACGCGACCCCCGCCCCCGATCCGCGCCAGGC
>JBGSYY010000650.1:0-2289 GCA_041750675.1 Isosphaeraceae bacterium
CAGCACCCACCGACGGCCTCAGCGTCCGTTCCTGATCGCGCCTCCAGGGTCCACACGCTAGAAATCACTCCCGAAACACGCACGCGGCCCCGAACCAAACCGGCCCCCCCACGCCGCCGGTCGTTCGCGAGGCCGCGTGCCTCATTGCGCTCGTCGCAACTCTCAGGCCCCTCCATGCTGGGCAGGGCCTCACTTTCGGGCGATAATGGGAGACGACCCCGGTCCCTCGCCCAGCAACGGGCAGGACAGGGGGTCCCACCCCGACGCCACGAGTCTAGTCTCCAACCCATCCCGGGAGCCTCCCGCCATGATCCCCCGGAACAATCCGCTGCCCCACCGTCGCGGCTTCCTCACTTCCTCGCTCTCCGCCTTCGGCGCGACCTTCGCCATTGGCGGGACACGCCGCCGCGTCCTGGGTGCGAACGATCGCCTCCGCATCGCCATCGCCGGCCTCAACGGCCGAGGCCAGGACCAGCTCAAAGCCTTCACCGCGCTCCCCGACGTCGAAATCGCCTACCTCATCGATCCCGACTCCCGAACCTTCACCAGGCCGCTCAATTTCCTCTCCGACCGGAACCAACCAGCTCCGCGCCCACTCGCCGACGTCCGCGTCGCCCTCGACGACCCCTCCATCGACGTCCTCAGCATCGCCACACCCAACCACTGGCACGCGCTCATGACCATCTGGGCCTGCCAGGCCGGTAAGGACGTCTACGTCGAAAAGCCCTGTAGCCACGACGTCCACGAAGGCCGAATGGCCGTCGAAGCCGCACGCAAGCACAATCGCGTCGTCCAGCACGGAACCCAGGGCCGTTCCGAAAAGCGCTGGGCCCAGGTCGCCGCCATCGCCCGCGACGGCTCGCTCGGAAAGCTCCTCGCCGCCCGCGGCCTCTGCTTCAAACGCCGCGAGTCGATCGGCGTCAAACCCGATGGCACCATTCCCGCCGAGCTGGACTACAACCTCTGGCTCGGCCCCGCGCCCAACGTCGCCTACAACCCCAACTATGTTCACTACAACTGGCACTGGTTCTGGCCGTTCGGCAACGGCGACATCGGCAACCAGGGTGTTCACCAGATGGACATCGCCCGCTGGATCATCCCCGACGCCACGCTGCCCACTTCCGTCGTCAGCCTCGGCGGCCGCTTCGGATACCAAGATCAGGCCGAGACCCCCAACACCCTCGTCACGGCCTTCCAGTTCGGATCAACGCCTCTCCTGTTCGAGGTCCGCGGACTCCCCTCGAAACCCGATCACGGCGTCGGCACCGGCAACATCTTCCACTTCGAGGAAGGCACCATCACCAACTCCGCCTTCTTCCCTCGCAATTCCGATAAACCGGCAAACCTCCCCGGCCTCGATCCCCTCGGCGTCCGCGACGAGTCCCACTTCGCCAACTTCCTCGCAGCCGTTCGCGACCGCACCCCCGATACCCTCGCCGCCAGCATCCTCGAAGGCCATCGCTCCAGCGCTCTCTGCCACCTCGCCAATATCTCCTACCAACTCGGTCGGCCCGTGGCATCCGGTGGCCAGACACCCACTCAGATCGCTCCGCTTTACCGCGAAGCGATCGAACAAATGTATACTCATCTCGCCGAGGTCGGCGCGACCATCCTCAACACCAACGGCCGCGTCGGACCTCGCCTCGACTTCGACCCCGAAACCGAACGCTTCCACGGCGACCACGCCGACAAGGCAAACGCCCTGCTCTCCCGCGAGTCGCGCGCTCCCTTCGCTCCACCCGCAAGCATCGCCGCTCTCTAACTCCCGTCGGTTGGGCGCCGCCCACCCCACGTTTTCGCTCGCCTCATCATCACAAAGGCACCCGGATTGACCCAGGCTCGAGTCGGCCATCGCGCCCCGGACTTCGAAATGCCCTGCGCCCCACCCACCGAATCGGGTGAGGCGCAGGTACGGCTCGCCGACTACGCCGGCCAATGGCTCATCCTCGTCTTCTATCCTCGCGACTTCTCACTCATCTGTCCCACCGAACTACTCGCCCTCGGCGCACGAATCGATGAATTCCAGCGCCAGGGCGCGTCCCTCCTCGGCGTGAGCACCGACCCCGTCGAAACCCACGAGCAATGGCTCGACCTGCCCCGTTCCCAGGGCGGTCTCGCCGGCCTCGGCTTCCCTCTGGCCAGCGACGAGCACGGCCACGTCGCCCGCGACTACGGCGTCTACATCGAAACCCAGCACGCCTGCCTTCGCGGCCTTTTCGTGATCGACCCCAACGGCGTCCTCCAGTATCAGGCCGTCCATAACCTCAGTGTCGGCCGCCGCGCCGCCGA